>CAZZLA010000201.1:0-2610 GCA_964655035.1 uncultured Candidatus Bathyarchaeia archaeon
AAAGCGAAAGGTTAATGAAGGAACAGTTATGTGTATTGCTGGGTTTGCCGGCCAAAGGGCGCGGGTTCCACCTGATCCCATTCCGAACTCAGAAGTTAAACCGCGTTCCGTTCCCAACTGTAGTGTGGTCTTCGGCCACGTGAACTTGGGAAAGCTGGCAGCCTACTTTAACACTTAAATTCACGGGGAGATTTGGCTAAGCTTTATAACTAAGAGCTAATAGTTTTTGTGGAGTGATGATAAATTGAGCTTTGTCCCAGGAAGCGACGCAATATCGCAAATTATCAGCATACTGTTCTACGGGGTTTTCATAGTGTTCATATTTTATGGGCAAAGAATCCAAATGTACGTAATGATCCGGGAAGTCGAAGGAAGACTTTTCAAGCTTAAGTACATAAAGGAAGAAGGAAGAAAAATCACAATAGAAACCATCAAAGAAATCGGCAAACCGCAAACCGACCCCTCCGCCAGAGTTGACCGCTACTTAGAGTATTTCACAATCTCGCCGCAAAGCATGGACCCAGCAGGCATAGTATACAAGCTGGACCACATCCTTGACGTGAGAGACGTTCGTCTTAAAGATGAAGTAAAAATTATGGCGCCTGCAAGCGACGAAGTTCAAGTGAACAATCTAGAGAATACCTTGGAAGCCGCTATGGCGCTAAATTTCATTTACAAAGTTGTTAGGCACTATTACATTCAAGGCAAGAAAACGTTAAGCCTCTACATCATCATGCAGCTGCAGATGATACTGCCCCTAGTCATGAAAGAAGCCGAAGCCTACGCCAGCGCTCTGAAAGCGTTCGCTCACGGTCAGCCGATAGGCGACGGCGCAGGTCCGTTGGTGGCTGCAAAACTCATGCATGGTTACGAAACACGGAAAGTGTCGAAAGACTGTGTTGTAGCTGCTGTGCCCATAGAAGGTCGCAACGCTTTCATCATAAAGGCTGAAGGCCCTGGTGGAAACGTTGGTAAGCCGGGTGACGCTGTGAAAGCAGTTATCGAAGAGAATGAGGGAAAAATCGCTTCGGTGATAATGATTGATGCTGGGTTGAAGCTTGAAGGTGAAACGGTCGGTGAAGTCGCTGAGGGTATAGGCGCAGCAATTGGTGGTCCAGGCGTTGACCAGTTCAAGATTGAAGACGCTGTCGTGGAGTACCACATTCCAATTAACGCCGTTATAGTTAAGGAAGACATTGGCGATGCGGTTTCGCCTATGCGAAAAGAAATTGCGGATTCAGCCGACAAGGTCATCGACCGCGTAAAAAGCGTCATCTTGGAACGAACAAAAGAAGGGGATAACGTAATAATCGTCGGTGTCGGCAACACCATCGGAATTGGACAGTAGGAGAAAAAAGAGAAATGAGTGACACTTCACAATCGTCTGCACCCACCAAAATGTCAACTTACTTGTTGATGATTGTGCTAATAGTCTTAGCGTTATCGATAGTAGCCCTAGTAGTTTCTGTCAGCGCTTTTGTTGAAGGAAACGAAATTGTTGCAGGATACTTGCTGGTCATAGGTTTCATCGCTATGGGCTTAGCGGGTTACGTGCTGTTCCAATCAAGGAAACGCGTAGCAAGCATGAAAATTGAAGCGCCAAAAGTCATGACTACAATCGAGTGCAGGAAGTGCGGCTTTAAGAGCATCCGAGAATTCCAGCGAGGCGACTTCGTATTCAAAGACCTGAATCCATGCCAAAAATGCGATGACACAATGATTATAACAGGCATCTACAAGGAAGTTAAGGAAAAAGAGAAAACTTACGGCGTCTAAGTTAATACTTCACAGCCGTTTTCCGTTATAAGCACCGTATGTTCAGCTTGGGTAACCGGTTTTCTGCTAATCTCAATGAATACGGGATAACCCATAACCGCTTTTCGCTTGAGTAATTCTTTGAAGGCTTCGCGCTGCTGATTCTCGGGCACCGCACCTTTTAACCAGCGTTCAGCGAAAGGCAGGGTTCTAAAATTCTCATCAATGTATTTCAGAAGCTTTTTTGCATACGCGTTCTTCACGGACTTGGCTTTGATCAAACGGAAAATCGTTACTTCTGGGCTGTTTTCAACACGGCCAACCGCGTCTGGAAGCGTGACGAAAGGCTCTATCGCGTATACTCTGCCCGACTTGACTTTTCCAAAGGATATCTGTATAACGTTTGGAATTGAGGTTCCAGCGTGAATCAAGTACCTTCCTACGGAATGCCCTGTTAGGTTCGAGATGGGTTTGAAACCGAGATTTTTTATGTTTTTTTCTATTATTACGCCAATCTGCGAAGTTGCCATGTCGCCATGAATGTTTTCGATAGCTGCGGCTAAAGCGTGCTCAGCTGCAATTTGCATGCTCCTGTGCTCGGGGTTGAAGCAAACCGTGCATGCGGTGTCCGTTACGTAACCGTCCACATGGACGCCCATATCCACTTTCACCACGGCTTTTTCTGGAATCCGTTGTTCATCGTTTGGCGGTGAAGTGTAATGAGCAGCTACCTCGTTTATGGAGACGTTGCAGGGAAAAGCTGGTTTTCCACCTTTTTCTCGTATGAGGCTTTCGGCTTTCTCGCAAACCTGAATTACAGGCATGTCTTCGCGCACGAATTTTCTTATCTCTTCT
>CAZZLA010000202.1:0-2602 GCA_964655035.1 uncultured Candidatus Bathyarchaeia archaeon
TCGAAAAACGACCGAACCACAGGCGCAATAACAATTCCAACCAGCCTAGACCGCGTAAGCACAGCCTTGATTGCCGCAAGCGTCGAAAGCATAAACCGTGTCGGTCCTTGCTCAGCCAAAGTTTTTCTGGAAAAAATAGAAGACATCAGAGAAGCCAGACGAAAAGTCATCATAGACCGCGCCAAAGAAATTCTACACAAATGGAACATCGAATCCATGCCAAACGTAGACGAAGTCTACAAACAAATTTCTAACACAGTAAAACTCGGCAAAGTCGAAAAATACGGACCAGACGAACTGCCTGCAGGCCCAGAGCTTGAGAGCTCCAAAAAAATAATACTCGTAGAAGGACGAGCAGACATCATAAACCTGATGCGATGCGGAATCCTAAACACAGTAGCGCTTGAAGGAGCAAAAGTTCCAGAATCAATAAAGAAGCTCACCAAAGAAAAGGAAGCCACAGCCCTTTTGGATGGCGACCGCGGAGGCGATTTAATTCTTAAAGAACTCTTACAAGTCACAAGCATCCGGTATGTTGGCCGCGCACCTAGAGGCAAGGAGATTGAAGAGTGCAACTGCAAGGAAATCACTGAAGCGTTAGAGGTTAAAGTAGCAGTCAGCGAACTGAACAAACCTAAAAGGGAAAAACCGAAAGTTGAGGTTCCAAGCGAAATCAGCAAGGCAGCAAAAACGTTACAAGGCACACTCGAAGCAATTCTCCTCGACGAGAATCTTAAGCAGATAGAACGGTTGCCAGTGAGCCAGTTGGCTGAAAAACTTCAACAAGTAAAAGATGTCTAAACCGTAATCTTCGACGGCATAATCACACAACGGATCGTGGACGTGGCTGGCGAAAAGAACATCAAGCGGATAGTTGCATCCCGTGTCTCGGAAGCCGTTAAGCCAGCTTTAAACGTTGAACTCGTAACCTTCAAAGACGCAGTTCAAAGCTAATTTCCCATAAAATCCATTAGTTTTTTTGACCCTTTCTCTTTTTCAGTCGCCTTAAGCAGTTCTTCTTCAGTGATGTCAAAAAACTTCAACACACGGGCTGCTGCACGCACGCGCGCGACGGTTTACACGCTTTCGTTTTCAGCTAGCAACTTTCCGCCTGTAGCACGATAAGCCTTTCAGATTTTACGCTTAAGAAGCGCAATAACGTCTGGGAAGTCTATCCCCAACGCTTTGACTTTCTCCACTGTCGGCACGCCATTCGGCGTCCAGCCGCGCCGCTTGTAAACCGCATCCTTCAATTTCTCGTACTCCGCCTCACGATACTGTCTCAGCGCAGCCATTTTCTCCTCGGTTGACTTGCCCGCTGGGTCAATGCCAAGCTTTTCCGTGAGTTGCTTGTCGTAGCGTTCGCTGCGGCTTTCGTATTCTTCCTTTGTAACGGGTCCAACCGCGCGGTACGGCACCGTGTCTTGCGCTCGTGTTCCATAGTCCATTCGCAAGTTAAAGACGCGCTGGAAATTGTAGACTTTCTCGCTCATCAATATCAGGTCGTCAACGGTTACTTTTCTGCCTGTGACAGCGTAGAACAGTTTGGCGTAGTTCTCAACATGCCCCATCACTTTGGCGGGTTCTTTCGCCTGCTTGTTGCCTTCGGGCACAACATCGTTCCATGGAAGCTTGCACAAGCCGTTAAGCCCAAACCATGTGCGCCACATGGGGAACCAGTGCAGATTCTCCGCTTTCTGCTCGAAAGTAGGCATTAAATTATGAACCATGTCAAGGAAAATCAGCCACGCTTCGTCATGCTGCGGACCCTTAAGAGTCAAGCCGTAACCGCCCTGCTGCGCCAAAGACTCCTTAGTTACGTACTCCGAGAACTCTAAGCCTTTGGATTCCATGCCGATGTCCCGCATGGCCTCTGGGTCTGCGCCGTACTTCTCTGCAAAGAGCTTTTTCATCTTGCGTACGCCTTGACCTACAACTGCACCGAAGCCTTCGCCGCGCGCCATCTGATACACAAGCTCTATCGCCGCGTCCTTGTTGCCGAAGCATAGGTCTAAGCCTCCTGTGGCTTTCTTGTCGATTAAGCCCATCTCGTAGCATTCCATAGCGAAGGCGGTTGCGGTTCCCACGCTGATCGTGTCCAAACCATAAATGTCGCAGTAATAATTCATCTCGATAACGTGGTCCACGTCGAAAATGCCGCAGTTGCTGCCCACACCAGCGGCTGTCTCGTATTCAGGACCCGTGACGAAAACCCGCTGTCCTTTGTACGGCCCAGTTTTAAGCTCAAAATCTTTAACCACATGAGCACAGGATAAGGAACAGCCCATCCAGCAACCGTCAAATCCCGTGTGGAACTTCTTTCGGTAAACTTCCCTGCCCAGCTTCTCCGCCTCAGGATGACTGCCATACCTGAAATTGTCTACTGGCAACAGGTCAAAATTGTTCATTGCGGACACAAGCTGTGATGAGCCGATGGCCGCCATCTCATTCTGTTTCGGATCAAGCGCCCTTATTTCCCTGTTATAAGCGGTGCCGATTTCTTTCACTAAATCAGCGTCAGCTGGACCGTTACTTTCAACGGTGATTTTCCCAGAATATTTGACCACGATAGCTTTTATCTTTTTATTACGCAGCACCGTGC
>CAZZLA010000203.1:0-2586 GCA_964655035.1 uncultured Candidatus Bathyarchaeia archaeon
ATAATAGTTGCGGCGTTAATAGTTATTGCACTCGTCTTTTCTGTTTTGGAAGCAAAAAACCTGCTTGACCTGCTGCCGATAATACTTTTGCTCTTGCTGTCAGCCATTCCAGTCGCGTTGCCAGCCATGTTCACGGTGAGCACAGCGGTGGGCTCGATGGAACTTGCCAAAAAAGGTGTCCTGGTAACCAGGCTAAGCGCCTCTGAAGATGCGGCGACCATGAACGTGCTCTGCGCCGACAAGACAGGAACCATAACCCAGAACAAGCTTTCCGTGGCGAAGCTTATTCCGCTGGGCGAGTTCTCAGAAAAAGAAGTCGTACTCTACGGAGCTTTGGCGTCGCAAGAGGCAAACCAAGACCCGATTGACATGGCGTTCATAACAAAGGCTAAAGAGCAGAATTTGTTAACCGAAGCTTACGTTCAGAAAAGCTTCACACCATTCGACCCGGCAACGCGCAGAACCGAAGCGGTCATAAAAGAAAATCGCAACGAATTTACGGTGACGAAGGGCGCGGTTCACGCGGTTGTTCACGCTTGCGGCTACGACGAAAAAACTGCGCTCAGCATAGAGGAACAGGTGGAAGAGTTCGCGGCGAAGGGGTACCGTACTCTTGCAGTGGCTAAAACCGACGCGGACACCAAGCCTACGATAGTTGGGTTAGTGGCGCTCTACGACCTGCCTAGACCCGACTCAAAGCAGCTGATAACGGAACTCGGCGAGTTAGGCATATCCGTGAAGATGCTGACTGGAGACGCTTTGCCCATCGCGAAGGAAATCGCCAAGAACATTGGACTTGGGGAAAACGTCATGAAAGCGTCACATCTGGACCAGCTTAAAAAAGAGAGCTCACTTGAAGCTGCAGAAGCCGCGGAGAAAAGCAGCGGGTTCGCCGAGATTTATCCTGAAGGAAAATACACGATCGTGAAGAGTTTGCAGGCTACGAAGCATATTGTAGGCATGACTGGTGACGGCGTGAATGATGCGCCCGCGCTGCGCCAAGCTGAAGTTGGGATAGCCGTGAGCAACGCAACTGATGTGGCTAAAGGTGCAGCAAGCATTGTTTTGACCCGTGAAGGCTTAACCAGCATCGTGGATCTTATTGAGAACGGACGAGTGATTTACGAAAGGATGACGGCGTGGATTCTGAGCAAAATCGTTCGGACGCTTCAGATAGCCACGTTCGTTGTGGTTTCTTTTCTTTTGACAGGTGATTACATCATCTCCGCTTTCGCTATTATTCTGTATTTCTTCTCAACCGATTTTGTGAAGATTGCCATGGCCACTGACAATCAAAGGTGGTCTCAGAAGCCGAACACGTGGAACGTGGCTAACCTTGTGAAGGTGTCTTTGGTGCTTAGTCTCTTGATAATCGCCGAGTCATTCGCCCTGCTGTACCTGGGCATCCATGTTTTTCACTTCACGGTTGAGAGCGGCACTCTTTACACCTACACTTTTGAAATCCTGTTTTACTCAGCCAGCCTCCTCATATTCAACGTGAGGGAAAGGAGGCACTTCTGGAATTCCATGCCCAGCAGAACCCTTTCAGCCGCCACAATCCTAAGCATGGCAGCCGTGACCGTGGTGACGGCGTTTGGGATACCGGGTCTTGCGCCGCTTCCGATAACGGTAACGCTTTTAGTCATGGCGCTTTCAGCCGTCTTTACGTTTGTGCTTAACGATTCGGTTAAGGTGGCTCTTGTCAAGAACGCGAAGATAAGCTGGTAACTGCTTCACGGCGCATGCCAATCGTCTTCACAAAGGCAAAACGCGGTAAGAAACATATTTGACTAAACGTTTATATCAAATGCAAAATATCAAGCAGCAAGACGGTTAAAGCTGATGTTGTCTCAGATAGGACTCGAAAAATTTGATTTTCTCAGAAAAATGGCCTTAAAAATGGGTGCTGTGGACGCAAAAATCATCACCGCAGACAAAGTCGTTGTGGAAGACAGGATTGTGCTCAAATGCAAAGTCGGCTGCACCAACTATGGTAAGACGCTGGCTTGCCCGCCGCACGCGCCCACGCCTGAGGAATTTCGGAAAATCGTCAGCGAATACAGCTATGCGTTGTTCATGAAGTTTAAATCGCGGACAAAAGCTGATTCAAAATTAGCAGAGCATCTTTCAAAAGTTGAAACAGACGCCACTATTCCTCAAGGCATCAAAAATAAAATACATGAGTTCTAGGCTACTTGGAAGGAAGACAAACTCACATTGCTTTCGATTGTGCTTGACCTCGAAAAGGCGGCTATGAGTAAAGGTTACTCCTTAGCAACAGGATTAGTCTCAGGCTTTTGCCAGCTGTGTGAAAAATGCACTCTGGATAGACTCACTTGCGTTTATCCTGCAAGGGCGCGGTATTCGGAGGAGGGTGTTGGCGTGAACGTTCAAGCAACCGCGAAGAACGCTGGCATCAAATTTACGTTTCCGTTCGAGAAAACCCCCGAGTCTTTCGCTTTGCTCCTTACAGACTGAACTTGGCAAAGCTAATAGGGGACAGGCAAGATTAACACCAAACAGGTGCGCGCTAAATGAAGCTTTTACTTGACGAGATGTACGCGGGATTAAAAGAGTACTTTGAGA
>CAZZLA010000204.1:0-2575 GCA_964655035.1 uncultured Candidatus Bathyarchaeia archaeon
GAAAAAGCGTAATGTTCTTTCTGCTTTTGGCGTTAATCACATTTTTAGCTCCTAGTTTCAACGCTATCAGGAACTACACCGCCTCAGCATCACCAGATTCGGACCAAGCAAATCCTCTGGGGGCTAACGTGCTATGGGAAAAAACTTACGGCGGAACAGGTGACGACAGAGCTTTCTACGCGATAACCGTGGCAGACGGCTTTGTAGTGGTTGGCTCTTCCACGTCGTTCAAACAGAATAAAACAGCCGCTTGGGTTCTAAAGCTGGACCACGACGGGAATGAGCTTTGGAACCAAACGTTTCTCGAAGGAGACGGCAACGAATTCAGGTCTATTCTGGACTTGGACGATGGCTTCCTGCTCGTTGGAAACGTGTTTCTGCCTTCAGGAGACACCGACGGATACGTGGTAAGAGTTGATCCTGAAGGAAAAGCTGTTTGGAACATCAGTTTAGGCGGAGAAAATGTTGACAAGCTTTTTTCTGCGTTGGAGACTCAGGATGGCTTCGTGCTTGTGGGTTTGACATATTCGTTTGGTGATGATTCACAAGTTTGGGTTGTCAAAACGGATGTTAACGGCAACGTGGCCTGGAACAAAACCTATGGTGGCTCAATGGAAGATGCGGGAAGAGCGGTTGCCGTGAGTGAGGACGATCACTATGTTGTGGCAGGCTATACGAATTCTATGGGTAACGGCGATTACGACTTTCTGCTGCTGAAAATTGACGCTTCAGGAAAACTGTCGTGGAACAAAACGTATGGAGGGACCCAGAGCGACAAAGCTTACGCAATAGCGGGAACGGCTGACGGATGCGTAGCCGTTGGGGATACGCGCTCTAAGGGAGAAGGCGACAGTGATGCATGGATAATAAAAGTTGATCTAAACGGTAATTTAGTTTGGGATAAAACGGCAGGCGGCAAGGCATTTGACACGGCAACCTGCGTTACTGCTTCAAATTATGGAGGATACTTCGTGGGTGGCTTCACTTTCTCGTTCGGAAACGGGAAAAGGGACTTTTGGCTGTTCAAAGTAGACGACCAAGGCAGCGTTCAATGGAGCTGCACGGTGGGCAGAAGCGCGTTTGAAGAAGCTTACTCAGTATTGGAAACGGCGGAAAGCGAGTTCGTTATGGCGGGTTGGACAAACTCAATTGGCCAAGGGCGCTATGATTTCTACGTAACGAAAATTACCGTCGAGAACAGCAGTGATGGGCTGTCAGCGTATCAGTTTATCGCTTCAGCGTCCATTCTGACAGCAATTGTGCTGGTAGTGCTGATTGTTTTGTTTCTCCTTATTAGACACCGTGTTAATCAAAAGATTTCACGGCAAACCTCGAACGCAACTTGGAAGAGCGATGCCTAACAGGCTTGGTTTTGAAGTGTTTCATGGGCTGCTTTGTCCGGTTTCCAGCAACTTGGAGAACAGCATTTGCAGGGTCCAAATAAACGCGTTGTAATTGGTCCAGATGGCCGCGGTTCTATCTTTCTTTTTATCGCTTGTCTGTCTCGGATTGTCGGTTTCATGGAAGGCGATTAGCAGCTCTTTTCTATCCGAAATCATAAAGCATGGAAGGTTCTGCGTTTTCACCATGCGATACTTCTGTTTCGGCCACTGCATTTGTTGAATGAAGAAGGCACTTTTCGGCGAGCTTTCAACGAGTAACGTTATATCAATTTCACCCAGTTTCTTTTTCAGTTTATCAGTGAAGTCTGTGTAGTAGAGTTGAGCCAAATAGTAGTCTGGAGCGAACAGCTGAAACTCTTTTTTTGTCTTGCTAAGGAGCTCATCAGCCTTAAGAGCCACCTGTTGTTCACCCTGCAACATCTGAAAGAGCTCTTTCTTCGCCTCTTTAACTTGTGGCTGAGGAATCGATAACCAAAGTTCCACAAGATTTGCTTTTTCTTTCTCCAGAAGCTTAATCCTCATTTTTTGAGCGTTCACGAGCAAATCTATAGCTTTGTCCAGTGGCACAGCTGTGAATTTTAGAGGTTTCTCAAAAATTGAGAAGAGTATGCCTTTTTTCTCCAGATCTCGGAGTATTCGATATGTTTCAGTTCTGTGGAGCGAGATGGCCTCGGCGATTTCGCTTGCTTTCTTTTCTCCGGATCTTGCAAGGTAAAGGTAGACTTTGATCTCGTTCTTTAGCAGTCCGAACCTTGATAGGGTTTCTTCTATTGTTGATAATTGTTTGGTGAAATTCTTGTTTCTTTTGACAAATTTCCATGCAGCATTCTTTTCGTCATGAATTTTTATCAGATCGGCGTCTTTTTCCATTGCAAGTTCCATACGATAAGTTTCACCTTTTGATTCCAAATCCGAATTGCAGTGACTGATTCTGACTGAATATATATTTTATAATTATGACCTTGAAATCTGAATTAGAAATACACTTTTGCAATCAACCGCCAACCGGATTTCTAGCTTAAGCCTCCAGCGCTGCCGCAGAAGCTTTTACGAACATGTTGGCAAACCGTTTAATCAAGTCTTTTTGGCTATATACTTCGGCGTTTAGCTTGAAGAATTTACTCATTCGGTCTGTTTCCACACCTATCCCAATCATTATCACATCTTTCTTA
>CAZZLA010000205.1:0-2531 GCA_964655035.1 uncultured Candidatus Bathyarchaeia archaeon
ATTTTAAGCCCTGCGCCCGTGTGCATGAAAGCCAAGTATAAGGGCACGCCTCTCAAAGCTGAGTCGTCGCCTATTTTTTTCTTCCATTTTTCAAAGATTTTCTTGGCTAATACGAGTTCTCGTTCCCTTTCTGCCGCGGTTAGGAAGGGCAGCGTGTCGTCTGTGCCTTTGTAGGAGCCCATTCCCCCTGTGTTGGGTCCTTTGTCGCCGTCAAATGCGCGCTTATAATCCCGCGTGCTTGGCAGAGGAACAAGGTGTTTGCCATCGCATAACGCTTGGAAGCTGGATTCTTCACCGTCCACTTTCTCCTCGATTATGACGGCGCTGTACTGGAAGTTAGACACGAAGTGCTCGAAGAGCTGTTCGCGTGTGGTGAAGTGGTCGCCCCAAACGCCTACGCCTTTTCCTGCCGCGGGCTTATCAGGCTTAACCACAGCTTTGTTATCAAGTTGGTCAAGCCAACTGTAAACCGCTTTTTTGATTTCGCTTGTTCCGTTATAGTCGTGTGGGTCGAAAATCTTGAAGCGAGGGTTTGCTTCGGGCGCGATTTCCTGAAATAAAAGGCGTTGCTGCACTTTACTTGCTTCTATGGCGTATTGTTGCTTTGGGCAGATGACGGGTATGCCAGTGCGCTGTTCTATGAGGTCGCGTACGCCCGCGATTATGGGTTTTTCTGGACCCACCAGAGCGAAGTCGATTTTGTTTTTGTTTGCTTCGGCGAACTTGCAGATTTTCTCGGCATTTAAGTCGGGTATGACTGCGTGTTCTGTGGCTTTTTCCATGTTGAATGGGTTGCGCTGCTTGTCTGCGATGTAGAGCTCGACTTTATGGTTAGAGCTTCTGGCGAAAGCATCAACCATGGCGGTTTCTCTTGCCCCGTATGAAACGATGAGCACGCCTACTTTTTCCATATTAAACACCTATGTTGTAAGAGAATAAACTGGATTGGTTAATTTGCTTTATCGCTTAGGCTTGCTGTGAGGTTTCACAGGTCTCGTAGATTCTTCCTTTTTCCTCGTAGCCTTTAATGAATTTCTTTTTCATTTCATCAGCCATTTTCTGCGCTAAAGGCGTGGGATACTTGCCCGTTATGCACGCGAGACACAACTGGTCACGAGTCTGCCCAGTGGCGCGCACTAACCCGTCAATTGACTGGTAGCACACGGCGTCTGCACCGATGATTTTCGCGATTTCTTCTGCGCTGTGATCTGAGCCGATGAGTTGGCCGTAAGTTGACATGTCAATGCCGTAGAAGCAAGGTCCGATTATGCGCGGAAAAGTGACGAACATGTAGACTTTTTTGGCGCCTGCGCTACGCAGTTTGCCTATTGTGACCTTTGTGGTGTCTCCGCGGACTATGCTGTCTTCCGTGACGATTAAGCGTTTTCCGTCAACCTTGGAGCCCAGGATGTTTATTTTCCTATCTATGGTTGAGCAACGTTCCCTGTTGAGCAGTATGAAAGCTCGTTCGGTGACGTAGCGGTGCCTGCGGGATGCCCGTTCCCACCTGAGACCAGACTCTTCATGAACGCCCATGGCTGGGTCGTCGCCGGTTTCAGGCACTGAGAGGATAATGTCCGAGTCTTCCACGATTTCAGGGTACTCGCGTACGATGTTTCTTCCGAATTCTTCACGGATTTCGTAAACGTACTTGCCGTCGAACCTCGAGTCAGGTCTCGCAAAATAAGCATATTCAAAAGCGCAAAAAGCCTTGCGAGGATTTTCGACAACTTGTTCGCGTTCAAAACCGTCTTTTGAAACCGTTACCAGTTCGCCTGGTTCCAGTTCAAAATCTCTTACAAAACCGTTCATGTCCAAACTCACGGTTTCTGAAGAAAACGCATAAGTTGCCTCATCGGGACTGTGCCCTGCGCAAAGCGGCTTTATCCCGTGCTGGTCTTTGAAAGCAAAGAAATCACCGTCTCCTGTTATGCCAGCCGCAGAAAACGCGCCCTCAATGTTTCGCATGCACTCGCTTACGGCAGACCCCAAGTCTTTGCGCCGATTTAGTTCAAGCAGTAATTTGCGGCAGACTAAATCCGAATCACAGCTGTATGGTAAATCAGCGAAATGCGTGTCGGTTTCCTTTCTAAGTTGGCGCGTGTTAACGATGTTGCCGTTGAATGAAAGCGCGAGCTTCAAGCAATCTACCGAGGCGGTAACTGGCTGGGTGCCTTCCAGCAGCGAAGCGTCGTCACATTTTCCAGAGGTAGTGTATCGAACGTTGCCTATGCCTATTGAGCCTGGCATCCGCCCGAACCACTCGTGTATGGCGCTGGATCGCAGTTTAGGGACCAGATCAAGATGTTTGTAAACGTAAAATTGTTCGCCGTTGTAAGTGAGGAAGCCGTGGGACTGGTGACCCCTGTGGTTTTGGGCGCGGAGACCCCAGTAAACGTACGGAAAGACCGGTTTATTTTCGAAGTTTATTGCACCGAAGATGCCGCAGCCTATTTTGATTCCCTTCTTCCGATGGTGAGAAGTAGAGAAAAAACGGGTTTATGAGCTTTTGGTACATCTTTAGCTAAAAA
>CAZZLA010000206.1:0-2530 GCA_964655035.1 uncultured Candidatus Bathyarchaeia archaeon
TCATTAACACTCATCTTCCCTAAACGTTATCTAACTGTACGTGGAAAAGTCTTTCGGAGACACACACCGTGGGAGTCACATTAATCATCGTATGCAGCCGCTGCGGAGGCTTATTCCTAGCCTCGGACAACCAGAAAACACGCACCTGCCCATATTGCGGCACACGCGTTGACGTGAGAAAAGCCAAAAAGGTTGCTTCAGCCAAAACCGCTTTCGAAGCCTCCCAAATGTTGCGGAAACTCAAAAACAGGAAGGGCTTCAGCCGCGAGTAAACTTAGCCCAGCTGCCTCAACAGTTCGCAGGTTCTGCACAAACCCGAGGACGCAGGTTCCCCGCACTCCACACACTCTTGAAACTCGTCTTTCTCAGCCGCTTCAGCTAAAGCTGGTCTTACGCGTTCCAGCAACTTGAACACGGTGTGTTTTGTTCCCGCGTGCTTCTCTTCCATGCGGTTAAGCATGGTGCGGATGTCATTTCTCATGGCTTCTGAAGCGTAAGGGCAAGGCGTATTTTGAAACTGGATGTTTTTGACGTACGCGTACAGGGTGCTTTCTCTTTCGGGAATTTCACAGAACGGCTTAACCTTCTGCACGAACCGCGGGTGCACTTCCTCCGTCACGGGCTTTTCCTTCGCCAAACGCGACAGGTCACCGCGGAATATGTTCATAAGAACCGTTTGAACCTCATCATCCAAGGTGTGGGCGGTGGCGATTTTGTCGGCTTCCACTTCACGGGCAGCCACGTTAAGCGCCCTTCGGCGTAGTACACCGCAGTAAGCGCAGGACGTCAATTCTTTTCCGCCTTTGCGTTGCGCTTTTTCGATTAACTGGTCCAGCGTAAAACCGTGAAGATTCTTGAAAGAAACCAGATGATGCTCTATTTCCAGCGCTTGGCAATTTGCCGCTGCGATTTGCAAGGCTTCATCCCGGTATCCTTTAATTCCCTCGTCCACGGTCACCGCTACAAGCGACGCTTCAGGGTGCTGCCGCTCCATTTTAGCCAGGATGTGCAGGAGGCTGATGCTGTCTTTTCCGCCGGAAACCGCTACCGCTATTCTATCATCAAAATCGAACATGTGGTATTTGGAGACGGTGGCTCGGACTTTGTTTTCGATGGATTGGGCGAAGCATTTTTGGCAGAGTTTCTCTCCAGAGTATGGTCTGAAAAAGAAAGCTGGTCTGCGCTTGCACAGGCTGCACACGGTAGCGTCTGCGTTCTTGTCCATCAGTTTTCACGCTGTTAATGGTTTGATTGGCACATATACTAAATAAATCATACACCATAACTTTCTGGAAAGGGATGATGGCTTTTGGCGGTTAAGCCGAAGAAGCATGCTGAGTATAAAGAGGTGATCTACAGCTGTGCACACTGGGCTTTGCTGGAATCGCTCAGGGAAAAAGCCATGCGAATAATGCGGGCTTTAGAGGGTTTCCGTTTGCGTACGCTGGTGCATGGGAGCGGTGCCAGAGGCGATGTGAACGTTAACAGCGACGTGGACGTGTTCATTGCGGAGTTGCCCTCGTCATTTCATGTGGAAACCGCTTTGGAAAGAGCGGGTATCCACGTTAATTCGCGGTTGCTGGTTCAGGCTACTCCAAATTATGCCATGAAAGCACACATCGAAGTGGATTCGAAGTTAAGTGTGTCGTTTCCTCTAATGCGCATGCGTAGAGTTGAACGTGAATTCTACAAGTTTGGGGGTGAAGTGAACCCTCAGCAGTTGAAAACGGGCGTTCGCAGTACGGGAGTGGACAAGCGGTTGATGTTGATTGAGCCTACAGAGAAGGGGCACGTGGAAAGCAGTATAATTGGCCGTGAAGAGCAGGCAGCAAAATGTCTCGGCGTGTCGGCGGAAACGGTTTTGGATCGTGTGCATACGCTTTTGAAGCGGGATGAAGTTGGCAGGACTGGGGTTTTTGTGAAAAGGGAGTTGGCTTCTGACGAGACGTTTGAGTTGGCGCTGAAGCGTCTGGTGGATGAGAATCCTGCGGTTCGCAGAAGAATGAGATGAAGGGTTTATTCTTCGGGGTAGTAGATTAGTTCTTTTTCTTCGAGGAGTTTTTGGATCTTGTCAACTGCCTCGTACACTTGTTCTTCTTTCTTGGCGCCTACGCAGACTAGCTTTCCAGCTGAGAAAACTAGGAAAACCACTTGCGGGTCGTCCATTCTGTATACGGCGCCTGGGAACTGTTCGGGTTCGTACATGACTCTGCTAAGCTTGAACACGAGGCTTTCGAGGTCTATTTCTCCGCCTAGCGCTGCGGAGGCTACGATGTTTTGGATGATGACTACGGGTTTCTCGGTTATTTGGATTCCTTGGCTTCTTAGTTCTTTGACTACTTTTTCTACGGCTTTGCGTGATTCTTTTTCTGATTTTGCGCCTGTGCAGACCATTTTGCCTGTTCCGAAAATCAGGGTGGCGGTTTTGGGTTTTTTAAGGCGGAACACTAGTCCGGGGAACACGCTGGGGTTGTATTCGGTTTGGGGGAACTTTTCCACTATTTTCTGCAGGTCTATTTTTTGGTTTAGA
>CAZZLA010000207.1:0-2489 GCA_964655035.1 uncultured Candidatus Bathyarchaeia archaeon
CAGTAGCCTGAGTTACTGAGATTTTTTGATGTTCTCATCGTGAGAGAGAGCGCTTACAGCAGCCTAAAAGTTTCCAAGATGCTTGGAACAACCGTGTTTATGCCGGCTTTGTGTTCGAGGAAGCCCGCCATGTTGTTGATTTTGCTTTTTTCGCCGTGGCACACAAAAATTCTCTCAGGCTTAGGTTTAAGATGTGTCAGATAGTTGATTAGCTGTCGCCTGTCGGAGTGTCCTGAAAAGCCTTCTATGGATTCTGTTTGCATTCTAACTTGCACCACAGCCATTTTGCCTTCGTTGTCCATCATGGTGACTTCGTTTACTCCTTTCTGCACCCTCTTGCCCATGGTGCCCTCGATCTGGTAGCTTACGAATATTATGGTGTTCTTTTCGTCGCTAGCCCAGTTTTTGAAGTACTCTATCACGGGTCCGCCTTCAAGCATTCCAGAGGTCGCAAGAACGACGCAGGGTTCGCCTTCGATTATGCTTTGCCTGACGCTTGGATGCTCCACAATCGTGAAGTAGTCTGACTGGAACGGGTTAACCTCTTCGTGGAGGATGCTGTGGCGGACTTCCCTGCTCAAATACTCAGGATAAGCTGTGTGAATCGCCGTGGCTTCTGAAATCATGCCTTCGATGAACACGGGCGCTTCTTTCATTAACCCACGTTTCATGTAGCCGTCGATTATGAGCATGATCTCTTGTGCTCTGCCCACCGCCGGCACTGGAATTATGACTTTGCCTTTGCGCTCTAAGGTTTCGTTTATGACGTGAGTTAAGTTTTCCTCGGATTCAACTCTGGAAGGCATGAAGTCTTCGTGTCCTCCGTAGGTGCTTTCGGTGACCACGGTTTCAATCCGCGGAAACTCCGTGGCAGCCGCCTCCAACAGCATAGTTCTTCCGAACTTGTAGTCGCCTGTGTAGACGATGTTGTGTAAGCCCTCGCCGATGTGTAAGTGCACCATGGAGGCGCCAAGTATGTGACCCGAATTATGCAGCGTTAAACGAATATCTGGGGCTATGTCTGTGACGACGCCGAACCTGAGAGGAATAGTGTGTAAAACGCATTCGCGAACATCCTTCTGGTCGTAATGCGCGGTCACCCCCTGCTTGTTCGCCACATCCAAATAATCCAACTGCAACATGGTCATCAAATTGGAAGTTGGCGCGGAACAGTAAACAGGTCCATCGTAGCCGTACTTGTAAAGAAACGGTGCTAAACCGCAGTGGTCAAGGTGAGCGTGGCTTATAACCACCGCGTCCAGCTGGTCTATTTGAAATTCGGGGCAGTCAAACCGTGGAAAAGCCTCAAAAGGCCTTTGTGAGCCTGGGTTGATGCCGCAGTCCAGTAGGACACTGCTTTCTCGGGTTTTTACTAGAAACGCGGAGCGGCCTACTTCTTGGGCGCCTCCAAGCACGGTCATTCTAATGTCGCCGACGTCGAAGACTTTCGGTCGGAAGATTCTTTCACCTATGGTGCGGAGGATTCTCTCTCGTTCTTTGCTTTCAGAATGGAGGTAATGGCGCATGTGTGTGACGATTTTAGACTTTATCGGAGGGCTTCTTAAGACGCGAGGGCGCCACTTTGTCTTTCTAATAATCTCTTGTAGGACCGAGCCGTTTCTCCCGATTACTAAGCCTGGCTTTTTTGTTTCGATTATTATTTCGCCTAGGCTGGGATCGAAGTTTATGTCTGTTATCTCTGCTTCTGGGGCGATTAGTTCCCGTGCTATCTTCTCGGCTTCGGTTTCTTTAAGCCTAACTGAAGGGTCTGGACGAACAACTATTCTTTTTCGGATGACGCCAACGATTTCGGAGATTATACTGCTTTGATCAACCAAAATTTCGGGTCGTTTAGTGTAGACGGCCAGCATGGGTCCTTCGTATTCTATTCTTGTGACTTCTGCTTCTCTTGGAACTTTTTCAAGTATGTACTGGCTTATTTCGATCTTGTCTTTCTCTGAAGTTCGCGCCACGATCAGTAACTTCCTCAGCTTGTCAGAAGCTTGCTTTTTTCTTCGCTGTTCAACTCTCGGTAGCCGTTATTGTCTATTACGGTAACGTTGTAGTTGTTGCCGCTTGCAATATCGCGTTTCATTGCCGCGTTAACGGCTTTAACAATGGTTGGCAGTAATTCTTTAACGAGCATGTCCTCGCGGTACTTGTCTTCTAGGACGCCGTAGGCTATGGGTGATCCGGAACCTGTTGAGACGAATTTCTCCTCGGTTAAGCTTCCGTACGGGTCTAAATTGAAAACGTGTGGACCTGTATCGTCAACGCCGCCTATGAGGACCTGAGTTGCCAGCGGAATGTATCTGGCGGAGAAAAGCAGGTTCGCGATTAGTCTTGCCGCAGAACTTACTGGCAGGGATCGGTTCATGTTGATTTTGTAGAGCTTGGCGTTGGCGGTGAGTATGTCGACGACTTTCTGTGCGTCGGCAACGGTTCCTGCGATGGTCATGCCTAGGTGGTCGTCTATTTTGTAGACTTTT
>CAZZLA010000208.1:0-2488 GCA_964655035.1 uncultured Candidatus Bathyarchaeia archaeon
TGCGTGGCTTTCAGAAAATATAGTGAGTCGGAAGTCTTAATAAGTTATATGTACATCTAATCTTAACTAAAATTCACACAGAAACACCACAACCACCGCAACCTCTGCACCTCGCGCCATCAGAAAATCTCTAAAAAAACTGACTTATCGTCGGCACAGCTACGTAAACACGAACGAAAATCGCCGCCAACAAAACCCCAATGGTTATAGCCAACAGCACAAAATCGCCCCGATGAAGCCTCAATGCATACAGATTCGTACGTTTTTTAGTGGCACCCCAAGCACGAGACTCCATAGCTTCAGCCAACTCAAGGCTTCGCCGAATAGCGCTAACTATCAATGGGATAAGAACAGGCACGTAATTCCGGATCCTCTTGAGAAAACTACCTTTCTCCAACTCCAACCCTCTAGCTTTCTGAGCATCCATTATCGTCTGCGCTTCCTCTGCCAAAACAGGAACAAACCGCACCGCAGTCGTAAAGGCAAAAGCAAACTCGTAAGGCACACGCGTCTGCTCCAACGCCAAGCCCAAGTGGTCCGGAGACGTGGTCAAAAAGAAAACCGAGAAAGATTCAACGAGCACGACAAAACGTAGGGTCATTGCAGCTGATGTTTCCAAGGCTTCTGCTGTCAGCACGTAACCTGAAGTGAAAAAGTTTGTAAGTACGTTGACGCCAAAAATGAAGCCAGCTAGAAAAGCAGCACCACGGAGCGAACGCAACCATTCTTTTTGAACGCCCGCCAACAAAACAAAGGGAATCGGCAACAGGAAAAGCGCGATTAACGGAATGATCTCGCCGAAGAGAATCGCCGCTACAAACACCACGCAAACGTATATGAATTTCATTCTCGGGTCTAGATTGTGAATTGGCGAGTAGACTCTGCGAAATTTTAAGCCGTCAAAAACGCTCATCTTCGCCTTTCCTCCAGAGCTTTAAGAATTATTTCCTTTGCATCGTAAACGTCAATAACGTTTTTCGGAAGCCCCAGCGGCGCTAGTTTGATGAATACTTGAGCTATTTGCGGCAGAACAATGGATGATTGAGCTAAAACTTCGGGGGTGGTGAGGATTTCTCTTCCTTCGCCGTCGGCGACAATCGTTCCTTCCTTCATCAACACCACTCGGGGGTTGGATTCAGCCACAAACTCTACATCGTGAGTTACGATAACAACTGTTTTCCCCTGAGTCTGCATTTGAACAATGAACTGGCGAAGTTTTTCTTTTTGCTGATAATCCTGACCTATTGTGGGCTCATCCAATATCAGCATGTTAGGGTTCCACGCCAAGACAGAAGCTAAAGCAACACGTTTTCGCTCGCCTCCACTGAGCAAGAAAGGGGAAGTTTTGCGGTACTGAGTTAATCCCAGCATGTTTAAGGCCCAAGTGATTCGCTGCTCTATGACTTCGGCTTCAAACCCGAAATTTTTCAGTCCAAACGCCACTTCCTCTTCAACTGTTTCGCTGAAAAGCTGATGGTCAGGGTTTTGGAAAACGAAGCCCGCGTTCCTCGCCAAGGCTGCAACACTGGTTTTTGTGGTTTGCACGCCGTCCACGCGCACTGTTCCCTCAGAAGGCTTCAGCAATCCATTAAAGTGTTTGACAAGAGTGGTTTTTCCCGCGCCGTTTTGTCCCATTATCGCCACGAATTCACCGTTCTTGATGGTTAATGAGACGCCTTTCAGGGCTTTCACGCCGTTGGGATAGCTGAAGTGAACATCTTCAACTTCAATCATGCGTCTCAAAAGCCTCCAGCAGCAGTTTTGCAAGTTCTTCCGAAGACAGCGGAGTAAGATTTTTGAGGTTTATTCCTTCTTTCTTGAGAATTTGGTAAAGAAGTGTGGCTTTTGGGATCCCAACGCCGATTAGGCGGGTTTCCTCGGTGCTTAGGATTTTGCGGGGGTTACCGTCAAAACAGACTTTTCCTTCATCCATTATTATTATGTGGTTAGCGTATCTCGCGGTTAAATCCAGCCTATGCTCAACCAGCACGACTGTTATTCCAAGTTTCTTGTTAAGTTCATGGATTACTTCGAAAATTTTCTCCGCGCTTAATGGATCAAGAAAAGACGTTGGCTCGTCTAGAACTATTATTTCTGGCCGCATGGCAAGAACAGCAGCTATTGCCACGCGTTGCTGCTGACCACCGGAAACTTCATGGGGGGACCTTTCGCGTAAGTCGTAAATGCCAGTTAGCTTCAGCGCCCAGTCTACTCTTTCTCGCATTTCTTCTCTGGGCACTCCAAGATTTTCCAGTCCGAAGGCTACATCTTTCTCTATTGACAGGGCGAAAAGCTGGTTTTCTGGATTTTGAAAAACTAATCCCACGCTTTTTGCCATATCGTGTGTTTGATGTTTGGTTGTGTTCATCTCTGCTACGGTGATTTCACCTTTTAACTCGCCTTGGTAAAAATGAGGGATCAGCCCGTTGAAGCATCGGCACAGGGTTGTCTTTCCGCATCCGCTTGGACCCGTGATTAGAACGAATTC
>CAZZLA010000209.1:0-2460 GCA_964655035.1 uncultured Candidatus Bathyarchaeia archaeon
GCCATGACCATGGTGAAGATTTCCATGGTTTCCTTGTCGGTGTAGCGGCTTCTGAAGCCTTGGGGCGAAACGATGAACTGCTGTTCCTTGCCCAGTTTGGCGGCGGTTTCGGTGACTTCTGCTCCTCCGCCGTGGACCAGCACGATGCGGTTCTCTTTCGCTAGCGTTTTCAGGTCGGAGACAAGCTCGGAAGACGTGCCTTCTTTGAGTATGCTTCCGCCCATTTTGATTACTAATAGCATGGCAGGTCACATCGGATGGAACCCTGTGCTCTTGAGGCCTGTGTTCTCGTCTATGGCCATCATGATATTCAGGCACTGGACGCCTTGACCTGACGCGCCTTTAACCATGTTGTCTAACGCGGAGAACAGTAGCAGGCGATTTGCACGCGGGTCCAGCTCGAAGCCTATGTCGCAGAAGTTGGTGCCCAACGTGACTTTGGGGTCGGGAAGCTGATGCGTGCCTTTTTGGTACTTGACGAAGCGTATAAACGGCTCGCCTTGGTACGTTGAACGCAACGTCTTCCACATATCCTTGCTTGTTAAAGGCGTTTTGGTGAAGGTGTGAACGGTGGATAGTATGCCTCGGACCATGTTGACCGCGTGAGGCGTAAACGCAACCGTGACGGGCTCGCTTGACAGGGCGTTGAGTTCTTGCTCTACCTCTGCTATGTGCCGGTGCGCCGCCACCTTATAGGGTCGCACGCCGCCGAACCGTTCAGGATGATGCGAAGCAATGGTGGGTTTGCTGCCTCCGCCAGAAGAGCCGATTTTCACGTCCGCAACAATACGGTTCGCCTCCACGAAACCCGCTTTTACCGCGGGAGCTAAGGCGAGAATGGTGGCTGTTGCCATGCAGCCGGGACAAGCGACCAATTTAGCGCTTTTAATCTCTTCCCGGTGGAGTTCGGGCAAGCCGTATGCGGCCTCTTTGAGTAGTTGGGGATGGGTGTGTTTCCACCCGTACCATTTGTCGTAGTCATCAGGGTTTTTGAGGCGGAAGTCCGCGCTCATATCAATGACTTTCAGTCCAGCATCCAGCAGTTTTGGGACAAGGTTTACGGCGCCTCCGTGCGGGGTTGCCGCGAACACTAATTCGCAGTTTTTTTGAAGTTCCGCTACGTCTAAGGAAACGAATTTCAGTTGGGTAAGTCCGCGGAGGTTCGGATGCACGTTGAAGACGAATTCGCCTGTAGTCTGCCGCGAGGTTACCCTGGTGACCTCCACTTCAGGATGGAGCAGCAGCAGGCGTAGGAGTTCTCCGCCGACGTATCCTGTTCCTCCGATTATTCCTATTTTCAACTTTTTTGCACCTTATGTTAACGTAATTAGATTAGGCTTTGAGCGCCCTTCAGCAGCGGCACCGCCACGTTTATGCCTGCGATCAGCCGCGTGTGCTCCCAGAATTCTGGGCAGCTGTTGGCTTCGTGGAAGACGATGCCCTGCGCGTTCTTTTCTATGCTTTCCTCAATTATGCCTTTGACGTTTTGGTAGGGTTCGCTGCTCATGTAAGTGTGGAACGCGGCTTCTAATTTGCGGTTCCAGCTTGGAAAGTCCCGTAGCCGCGTTTCGTCTGCCTTAACTTTTCTAGGCGGCTCAAACGCCGCTTCTGCCTTTGCGAGTTCTGATTTAAGCTCTGTGTCATCTACGGTTTTGTTTTCGCCGATGTTGACCATGGCGTCGAGGGCGAACAACCATGCTTCAGAGCCTTTGCCGAGGGCTTCGCCGCATTTCACGGCTAACTCTCTGATGCTGGGGGGGAGTTTGGCGTCGAAAACCGTGTTGCCCAGGTAAGTGTTAGTTCGGAAGTCTTTGATGCCGCTCCTGGCTAAGGCTACGGGGTGGCAGGCAGCGGTTTTTCCTTTTTCTTTGTATGCTATTATGCGCAGGTCGTAAAACCATTTTTCCACGAGTTCTTGAGCGGTGATGCCTACGGGGTTTATTATGGAGGGCTTCGTTTCCCGGATGCTGGTGACGAGTTCTTCGCGGTTTCGGGAGAGCATGGCGCCTTTTCCGTGGGTGCCTGCGTCAGGTTTTACCACTATGCCCTGTTCAAGCGCTATCTCGTCCTGCAGCAGGTCGGCGATATCTTTTTCGTTGTGGATTTCCCTGCCGCTTTTCAGGGTGTCGGTGGCATCGCAGGGGACGTAAACCGTTTTGGGGATGGGGATTCCTTCCTTCCAGAAGTGCAGTAGCGTTCGTAGCTTGCTGTAGCATGTGAATTCGATTTGGCTGCTGTTTATGGTTTTTTTGCCGAGCACTTCCATAAGGTAGCCTGCTTGAAGTCTGCGGTTTTTGCTTTGCGCCCGATTCAGCACCACAACGGTGTCTTGAAATATTTGGGTGTAGTCCTTGCCTTTGGTTTTAGCTGTGAACCCGTTTTTGCTTATGATTAGTGCGATTTTGCGGAACGGGATGAAAGTCAGGTCTATGCCCATCTCTTGGGCGGTGAGTTTTATGC
>CAZZLA010000210.1:0-2460 GCA_964655035.1 uncultured Candidatus Bathyarchaeia archaeon
CCGTCCTGAGTTACAGTGTAGTTAATCGGGTTCCAGACGGTGTCGGTTTGCGTAGTGTACGCACGCAAATTTGAAACTTCCGTGTCCATCCGGATGGTGAAATGAGCCGTCGAACTAGGACTCCAAGACGAAAGATAAGGACTTATGTTCAAATCATACAGGAAAATGTAGCTTTCATTCATCTGTTCCACAGGATGTTCATAATGAATTTCAAGTGTAAACCGTTCAGAAACAGGCGCAATCACACAATAAATCATCCTCCAGTCGCCGATGGCAGTATGATGCGTATCCTCTTGAGGCCAATCACCCCAAGCCAACTCTGTCCCATCCACTTTCACATGCATGTCAGTTGTGCCAGGTGGAGTTGGATACACCATAGGCAGTTCAGAAAGCACACATGAAGGCGCACCATCCACTTCAGTAAGAATCCGCAGTGGATACGTGCCGTAAATTTTCGCCCACAGAGTTCCGTTAACCCTTGTGATGGTGTAATTAACGTGTTCTTCAGGCATCGTGATCATCGGCAGCGCAGAACTTTCAGGGTTCGCAGCTGCAAGGTTAGCCAATCCTGCTACCGCTGAGAGCAAAAGCACCATGAACGCTGCTGCCGCCTTTTTCGTCTGTAAGCACCAATTAATACTGGGTTGTGCTTCCCCATATGCTTTTTTGCCGTGTCTTCAAAACTTGAATGTTTATATGGTTTGGATGATGAGTATTAGTTGAAGTTAAGATGGCTTCCAAGAGCGACTTCTTCACAGTGCAATCCTCTATCTAAAATAACCCGTCTTTTTCACAAAAAGCTTTCTGTAAAGAATTTTTGACACAAAAAACATTACAACGCCCGATTTTACTCAATTTTTCTTGACTATTTAACTACTGCAAACAATAACGTGTTAAAACATAGAAAAATGGAAATATTACCCCCTTAAAAAATCACGGTGGCGGCGAATGGTTTTAGTTTGCCTCTAACCACAATATACCTTCAGTGAAATCAAGTGCCAATAATATCCCGCTTCGACCCCTGGCGCAGTAGCCTCTGCACTTGCCCGGTAAAGTTGACGCTTAACCCTTATAGCGGATGCGACCACGCTTGCGTCTACTGCTACGCGTCAAGCTACATCCCCAACTTTCAGAAATGCAGACCCAAAAAAGACCTGCTTCAAAAACTGAGGCTAGAAGCCCCCAAGCTGAAAGGCGAAACCGTATCCATTTCCAACAGCTCCGACCCGTACCCGCGCATGGAAGCCACCGCTGGCTTAACACGGAGATGCCTCGAAATCCTCGCAGAAAGCAACTGCAGAATCCAAATCATCACCAAATCCCACCTCGTCACCCGAGACGACGACCTGCTCAGCAAAGCGCCGTCAACCGTCGCCCTAACAATAACAACCGATGATGCAGAAGTTGCAAGGCTTCTGGAACCGCACGCCCCGCCGCCAGCTGAACGTCTCAGAGCCGCCGAAGACCTGATAAGCAAGGGCATTCCCGTTTCTGCGCGCATTGACCCTGTGATACCTTTCGTGAATAATAAGCCCGAGAAACTCGTTGCCACTCTCGCAGGTATCGGCGTCAAACACGTGACCAGTTCAACGTACAAGATAAAACCCGACAATTGGCGCCGATTCTCCGCTGCCATGCCCGCGGTGGCGGAAAAACTGAAGCCTCTCTATTTCAAACAAGGCGAAAAAATGGGCGGAAACACCCTGTTGCCACGGGACTTAAGGCTTAAGCTGATGAAGAGCCTCCGCGATGTTGCCACAGCAAACGGCATGAAGTTCGGCGTCTGCAGGGAAGGCTTAGCTCAGCTGAACACGGCAGCGTGCGACGGCTCATGGCTGCTAAAAACTGAGAGGTGAACATGCAACTATGCCTACACGCGTCGTAATGCTGGTGGATTTCGACTATTTCTTTGCTCAATGCGAAGAACTGCGGAACCCCGCGCTAAAGGACAAGCCAGTGGTTGTGGGCGTATATTCGGGACGCACCGAAGACAGCGGAGCCGTAAGCACCGCCAACTACGTAGCCAGAGAATACAAGGTCAAGTCTGGAATTCCCCTGTACTTGGCGAAGAAGCGGCTGGAAGGCACTTTCGCCGTGTTTCTGCCCGTGGACTACGATTACTACGAGCAAATCTCAGACAAGATAATGCAGGCGCTCAGAGGCTACGCGGACAGCTTCGAGCAGGTGGGAATAGACGAGGCTTACCTAGATGTCACCCAAAAGATGCATGGCAGTCTTGAGGCAGCCGCCGATTTGGTGCAGAAAATGAAAATCGACGTGAAAAACCAGGTGGGCATAACTTTTTCCGTGGGCGTCGGACCGAATAAGCTTGTGGCAAAAATCGCAGCGGATAGCCAGAAACCCGACGGCCTAACCGTAGTCCAGCCTGAAGAGGTTAAGCGGTTCCTGTCGCCGTTGCCTGTTAACCACCTTGTGGGTGTGGGGCGGAAGACAGGCGCG
>CAZZLA010000211.1:0-2414 GCA_964655035.1 uncultured Candidatus Bathyarchaeia archaeon
ACAACCGATTCGGAGGCCTGTTCGATCACCGCTGCCATGCGGGCGAGTTCCGCCCGGGGGGTCGCTGCATCGGGAAAGGTCTCGGCCGCCTGCTTGAGCGTGGTGGTCGCCTTCTCCAACTCGCCCACGTTTTCTTGAGCGCTGGCCAGACCAACCGCTGCGGCCACGTCGTTTTCCGCAAGGATCATCTTAAAATCTTCGAGAATAGGCTGCAGGTTTTCAGGCTTAAGCTCAGTTGTCGTAACTTTGGTTACGAGCCCTTTAAAGCCTGACTTGAGCTTCTCAAACATGGCGTTAAGCTGTCCCTTTTCTAACAGTGGAGAGTAAACTTTCAACCCTGCTTCTGCCAGCGTTGATTCTTTCGGCAACCTGCCCAAACTGCTGCTGCGCGGAACGCATAGTTTTTTCTAATTCTTCCAGCCGCTGTTTCACTATCGCCTTTGCCTCAGGCAACGTTTTTTCAATCGAAACGCTTGCGCCCATTCCAACAATCACCTTGTCAGAGCTTGCTAGCTTCACTTTGATGTAGGAGCTACCGCCAATCGGAACAAGGAGTTCTGCGTTTTCTTTTTCGTTCTCTATGCTCTCCAAAGCCATGTTGGCGTAGGCTAAATCGGTCATAGCCGCGTTCACCATGCTGATTCGCTGCTGCAGGGATTCAGCGGTCTGCTCTAAAAAGCGCATTTCAACGCTGAGTTTACGAAGTTCTTCTTCCTCTTTACTTACGTTAGCCAACTCTTACTCCCCAGCAACCATTTTCTTCAAAATAGGAGTCTCAATCTCCTCCGGCGAAACCTCTTCAACACCCAATATTTTGATGTGAAACCTTTTAACGCGGTGTTTGCTGCCGATTTCCGCATAAACCTTCTCCACAGCATGCTCAGGTTTAGCCGCAACAATTTCTTTCGCGAACGACGTTATCAAGTTTGGCTTGCTGATCTCGCCGGTTACTCTGAAAACCTTCAATCTAAATCATCTTCCTGCACAACATCCAGTGCATTCCCAATTATAAACATCTCGGGTCCAGTTGTCAAAGAACCAGCCACGGCAGCATGGGAATTAGCTAGTAAGCCTGTACCCACGTAAGGAATCCCACAGTTGACCGTGCCAACGTCAACGGGAACCTTGAACACATCCTCCAAAAGTTCCTTTTCATCATCCTTCAACAACGGATGCGCCAAAATGCCTTTGTTTGTAGCCACAGCCAAAGAACCAACATATGGCAACCCTGCAATCTCGCCTGCGACAGTGTCAACACCCAGAGTCTCAGCGATTTGTCTCACTTCACGCTCCTTAAAGTGTGGGTCTACAACCGCGCCGCGATCGTTAGCCAAGACCAAGTTGCCGTAAGCCGTCTTTTTCGTCAGCATCACCGTTATGTTGCCCTCAAACACCGATTTAATTATAGCCAGTTCTTCTTCTTGAACAGAGTTAGGAAGCAGAATTCCATTGGAGTTAGCGCAAGCCAACGCGCCAGTCAGCACGGAGCCACTTATGGAAGTGTAAACAAGCTGTACCTTCAACCATTCAGCCGCTCTTTCGGCTTTTTTACGCGGAACCATCTGGGGAATTGCAGCAAAACGATCGTTGGCAAGCGAGTAAACACCTATGCTTGCGCTTCCAACAATGCTGGATAAGTAAACGGCCAAGGATTATTCTCCTTCAGCCAAAAAAACCGTGACGTTTCCATCTTTATCTTTGGCGGCGCGCACCCGAATCTTCCGCGGAGGCTTCTCTATGCCTCTACTCCAAACTTTCTCGTTAACATCGGCGCTTATTATAAGCTTGGGCAGCTCTTGTTCTTCGTCTTCCTCCTCAACGCGCATTGCCAACTTCTTGTGCTTAGTTATAATATCTTTATCGATTTGCATTGCCCGTGGCGCTGTCTTTTTGGGTGGTCGAACCCAAGCTTTCCCCAGCGGGATGGTGTAAATTCTCTCCTCAACGAACTGTTCTTCTTCCTCTGCCTTTCTTTTCCTTTTTGAAGGCTTGGCTTTCTCTTCTTCCGCCGGAGCTTCTGTTTCCTCCTCGGCCTCAGCCGTTTTTTCTGCGGGTTCTTCTTCCCCCAAGATTTCTTCGAGTTCTTCGTCAGCGGATTCTTCTTCCGCTGCTGTTTTTGCTACTTCTTCTTCAGCCTGCGGTTCTTCAGACGCCTGTTGTTCCTCTTTGTCTTCTTTTTCCATTGAGCGTTAACTCTCCTATGCCTTTATTCTTCCCGTTCGCCAGTTTCTTCTTCGCTTAGGGTTAGTCCTAACCTTTCCGTCACTTCGCACTATCACCCACGTTGGAACGGCCTTTTTCTCTTTGTTAGCCTTCGCCAACCTTCGTTTTTTGGCTGGAGGTTTGGTTCGCGCCATTTTCATATCCTTCTTATTTTTGTTTCTCGCTTCCGAGATTGAAGCTGAATTAATATC
>CAZZLA010000212.1:0-2364 GCA_964655035.1 uncultured Candidatus Bathyarchaeia archaeon
ACGCTTAGCACAGCTATGATTATGCTGAGCAAAATTATCCATGAAACATCAGGACCCGCACCAATCACTATCGGAAACGGACTAATGAAGATAACCACGCCCCCACTCGCCGAACCACCGCTATAAAGCACCGATGAAATCACAATGACAGCGATGCCGACAAAAACTAAAATAAAACCCGAAATCAACAACAGAAAAAGCCTGCTGGACACGGTTACGCCATCCTCAACCGCTTCTCCAGATTTGTACTCAGCGCTTCGCATCACGTTCATCCTTTCACCTCAGCAACAGGTAATATACAATCATGGCAACCACCAGCATTACGGTAAGAGCTAAAGAAAGCAGCAAAACAGTCTTAAGCGACTTCTTATCCGTTCCAAAAATAATCGGAACAGGCCCAATTAGAATGGCGCCGCCGCCTTTGACTTTTCCTTTTCGGGCACCTGAAACCGAAAGCAGAACAACAGCAATAATGATTATCGCCACGCCAACGAAAATAAGCACCAAGCCCAGCGCGTAAAGAACCGCAGAGTCTACCACACTTTTCTTTCTCCCGCGTCACCCAAAAAGAAGTGCCGATTTTAATAAACATAGCCACAACTCCTGAAAACTGGCAAAAAACGCAAAAATTTAAACAGCGCTGATTCTATATCCGTGCTGGCACCAAAAAATGACCGCAAAAGAGATAATTCAACAAATTCTGGACAAGCACCCAGAAGTCAGACGAAACCAAATTCTAGAAACCCTGCAGGCTGAGAAAAACAAGACTGGTGGCTTAATCGCGGAAGAGACACTTCTACGGTTGATAGCCGCAAGATACGGCGTTGAAATTCAAACGAACAAAGTAACTCACCGCCTTTCCATAACCCATCTGGTTCCAGGCTTATACGATGTCACGATAACAGGACGCGTGCTCGCGGTTTATCCGCCAAGAACCTTTGAAGGCGAAAGATCGGGGAAATTTGCCAACTTGCTGATTGCCGATAGAGACGCTGTCCTCCGCGTGGTGCTGTGGAACGACAAAGTCAACTTAATCGAGTCAAATGAGCTGAGAGCTGGAAAGGTTGTCCGTTTCTCCCACGGATACACACGCGAAGGCCTAAAAGGCAAGACGGAACTGCACCTTGGTGGCAAGAGCCAAATTGAAGTCCAGCCTCAAGACGTGAAGACAGACGAATATCCCTCCATAAGCAAGTTCGCCACAAAAATCAGCGAAATAGCCGAGCCGCGGAAGACCGTTCACTTAGCAGGCACAGTGACAAGAGTTTTTCCAGCATCAACCTTCACACGAAGCGACACAAGCACAGGAACAGTTCTGCGACTTACTTTGTTCGACGGAACAGGCGAAATTCCAGTGGTCGCTTGGAACGAAAAAGCGGAAGAGCTGGGAAAAACGATTAAAGTAAACGCTGGCTTACAGTTGATGAACGGCAGAGTCAAAGAAGCCTCAAATGGCGGATTCGAAGTCCACGTTAACTCATACACTTACATTGAGGTTTCAGAGCGCCTCAACCTTTGAGGCTATGGCGTCGCTCATCTCACTCGTAGTGGAAGAACCGCCCAGATCCTTAGTTCGCACGTTCCCCTCGCTCAGCACGTCGATTACGGCACCCTCGATTTTTCCCGCCCCTTCCTTTTCGCCCAAGTAGTCCAGCATCATCTGCGCAGCCATTATAGTTGCTATAGGGTTCACGCGGTTCATACCCGTGTACTTAGGCGCTGAACCGTGAACAGGCTCGAACATGCCATACGCGTCACCTATGTTCGCTCCTGCCGCCAAGCCCAAACTGCCGGTGACTTGGGCTGCTTCATCAGAAAGCACATCGCCAAACAGGTTAGTTGTGACGATAACATCAAAGGTTTCAGGTTTCTTGATAAGATGCATTGCTGCAGCATCAATGTGAATATCGTCAGTTGCCACATCAGGATGCTTAAGCGCCACCTCTTTCACGGCATCATTGAATATGCCATCTGTTATCCTTAGGATGTTGGCTTTATGCACGTAAATCAGGTGTTTCCTGCGTGCTTCAGCCAACTTAAAAGCGTGTTCCGCAACAAGCAGTGAAGCCTTTTTCGTGATTATTCGCAGGGCTACGGCTTCTCCAGGTGCGACTTCATATTCTATCCCTGAATACATGCCTTCGGTGTTTTCGCGCACCACAACTAGGTCAATGCCTGGTTTGAGGGCTTCCACGTTTGGATAGGTTCGGCAAGGCCGGACGTTAGCGTACAGGTTGAACGTTTTCCTAATTTGTACAGCTGCGCTGACGGGGGCGCCCGGTGTTTCCGGCGTGGTCATGGGTCCTTTAAGGCATGCGTCTGTGCGCTTGAGCATCGCTATTGTTTCTTTGGGCATGTTGGTGC
>CAZZLA010000213.1:0-2359 GCA_964655035.1 uncultured Candidatus Bathyarchaeia archaeon
AATTTGCAGATAAATCAAGTTGATTTCATGTTGGTTGTTGGATTGTGCTTTAATGAGGAAAACGATATTCAAGAAGCTTGAAGCTCAAGGGCTCATCGCAAATTATAATCGTTTGAGAAAGAATTTGCCGCCGAAACTTCCTAAGAGGGTTTTTATTTGGGATGAGACTTTTCGTGAGGCTTTGAAGGCTTCTACGGTGTTTTTGACGTATGTGGAGCAAGTTAAGCTTGCAAAGTTGATGGATGATGCTGGTGTTTCTGTGATTAATGTTGGTTTTCCAGCTTTGTCTGAGAGTGAGAAGCATAATGTTAAACGGATTGTGAATGAAACTTTTAAGAATGCGACGTTGACGGCTTCGGCGGAAGGTACGCGGGAAAGTGTGGATGCGTGTTTGGAGTGTGGTGTTAAGGAAATTACTGTTGAGATGCCGTTTAATGGGCTTAACCTCAAGTACAGGTTGAAGATGTCTAAGAAGGAGGCGTTGGAAAAAACCGTTGAGAGCATTATGCATGCGCGAGAACATGGAGCGAGGGTGAATTTCACGCTTATGGATGGCGCGAGAACACCGCTAGAAGACATACTTCAAATCTTTGAAGCCGCAGCCAATGCTGGCGCGGGGAAACTTGTTGTTGCTGACAGCGTTGGATTTATGCGACCGCTTTCCATGCGTTATCTTATGTCGCATGTTCGGGATGATTTGCCTGAAGAGGTGAGGAAGAAGGTGGATCTTTCTGTTCACTGTCATAACGATTTTGGTTTGGCGACTGCGAATACTTTGGCGGCGGTTGAGGAGGGTGTGACTTATTTGCATACGTGTGTTGCGGGTTTTGGGGAGCGTGCTGGGTTGGCGCCTTTGGAGGAGGTTGCTACTGCGTTAGAATTGCTGTTTAATATTGATACTGGTGTTGATTTGGGGCGGGTTTATCGTCTTGCGCAGTCGGCTGAGAAGGCGTTTGCGTTGCCGATTCAGGTTCATAAGCCGATTGTGGGAGATGGTATTTTTGCTCATGAGGTGGATCAGGAGTTGGAGGAGATGCGTGCCCATCCTTTGCTTTTTGAGCCTTTTCCGCCTGAGATTGTTGGGCGTGAACCCACTTTGTTTATTGGTAGGAACACGGAGCAGACGTTGATTCAGCAGCTCTTGGAGACGGCTGGGATTCGTGCTTCGCCTCGTCAGATGGATGAGTTGTTTAGGCACATTAAGGGTCCTCAGGAAAGGTTGGACAAGGGTGAGTCTCAGATGACGTTTTATCAGGTTAAAAAGCTCATGAAGGATTTGCGGAAAGGTTTTACGATGTGGGATTTTTGGCGTTTGGTTGAGCAAGTTACTCGGCAGAAGCCTAAGTTGCAGGACAGAAACGGGACAACGGATGCTTCGGAAACTAGCTGAAACGCGCTTGGTAGCGGTCTTTTAGCTAAGCTGCCGTTTTATCGCTGATAATTCTTCGCTGCGTATGTTTCGGGGATAGTTGTAGATTGGTCCGCTTGGTTTTTCGTTGTAGAATGGACGATTGCAGTCTGGGCATCCTGAGGTGAGGAACGGCTTTCCGGTTTCCACTATTCGCGTTAACTTTTCTTTTTCCATGCCGAAATCGGTGATTTTGCCGTTTAGGTCGAAAATCAGGTCGCTGTAGCTGGCATGGCCGTTGACAATTAGGTATCTGGCGAGCTGGACACGCCTGTAAGAAGCAAGCAGAGGCTGAGAGTTGCTTTCCAACGCTGTTCCGCGAATCGGCGTGAAGGCGAAAAGAGCTGGCGAAACACCCATGTTTACGCATTGTTGGATGAGGTTGGTGGCTTCTTTTTCGGTTTCGCCTAAGCCGATGATTATGTGTGTGCTGACGTTGCCTTTTCCCAACAGGTTGACGGCTTCGCGGAGTTGCCTGAACTGTTCGTTCCAGAGGTAAGGTCCGTTTGCGTTTGCGCCTTTGATTTCGTTGAACAGTTTTTCTGTTGCTGCGTCCAAAGCTATGCCTATTCTGTCTGCGCCTGCTTCCGCTAGGCGTTTTGTGTTTTTTGTGTTTAGCGGTTGGCAGGAGACCGAAACGGGAACGTTGGCGTGCTGTTTCAGTTCGGTGACTATCGCTGTTAGATGGTTGAAGACTTTTGGGTAGTTTAGGGCTTGGATGCAAACGCGCTTTATTTTCTGGTTGGCAGACGCGTTTCCGATTTTTATGAGAACGGTTTCCGTAGCGAAAGCAGGCCAAGAAACCCTTGAGAGCAGTTCTGCTTTGCTGCGGCTGGTTCTTGCTTGCGGGCAAAACAAGCAGTTGGCAGTGCACTTCCCAGGTTTATACGTCATCAGGTAAGCGGTTGTGGGCGCAGCGTCAAGTTTGCCCTCTAAAAGCCCGAGAACAAT
>CAZZLA010000214.1:0-2351 GCA_964655035.1 uncultured Candidatus Bathyarchaeia archaeon
AGGAGTTAAAGGAGTCCGTCTTGTTGACAAAGAAATGCTGAACGAAGTCAAACACATCAAAGTTCTACTTGACATAAACGCTGTCCCACCCTTCGGAGTAGAAGGGATCGAGCTGAAAGACGACATGAGAGAAATGATGCCGGGCATCTTCACAATCGGAGCACTCACCGTGGGCAACCTGAAGCGCAAAGTGGAAAAAGACATTCTAAAAGAGGCACGAAGCAACGGAAAAGAAGTATACAACTACAATATAGCTCTGCCAATGGCGCGGAAACTACTTCAAAAGAGCCTGTTCCCAAAACTGACGCTGACCCTAAGTTATTCGCCTTCAAAAAACTCTACGCAGTAAACTTGAACGCGCGATTTACTGCAATCTCCGCTATATTTGCTGCACAGTCAGCAATCCTTTTTATATTATCTCTTATTGAGCAGATACCACAAACCAGTTCAGCGTTTTTGTGTTTACCCATAAATGATTTTACGGCTATTTCTTGGTCAAGCTTTTCAATTCGGCGCTGATATTTCATTATCTCAACGGAAAAAGGAACATCTTTTGAGAAGAAAGCATTAACTGACTTGACATATAAATCAACAGCTTCGGTTCCTGCAGTAACCATAAGTCCCAACACGTCATCGGGGATTTTCTGTTGGCTTCCATGCAGCATTATTATGTGCCGCGCTATGTCCGCGGTGTAGTCTGCAGCGTGCTCAATCCTGTAAACAAGAGTCTGATGGTCCATGCAGTCCAAAGGGTCTATGCGAAGCTCGTTTGCCAAGGCCGCGTCTTGAGCGGCGTTGCGAAGTAAACGGAGAATGAAGAAGGAAAAGTGATCGACATCATCGTCAAGTGAAAAAACAGACTTCGCCAACGCTACGTCATTATTCTTTAAAGAAGTGAAAACATCTTCACACATGGAATAAGAAATTAAATGCATACGTTGTATTGCCTGCTCAATTGAGGCCTTTGACTCATCCGTCAAAGTTTGAATGTAAACACCTTTCGAGTCAGACTCCATAACTCTCATGTAAAGCCTTCCAGCGATGTTCCGAATGGCCTTTCTTTGCGGAATGGAAAAAATCTTTTCTGAGATAAGCGTAACACCGGAATACCCGTTCAGAAAAGCGCCGATAATCTTTTGAGTAATCAATGCTTCCTCCTCCTCCTGACCAATGCGGAGGGTGATCTCCTTAGATTTTGCTTTCTTCTTGGCGCTTGGATAAACAACTAAGGAACGGTCACGTTGAATGGCATAAGAAACAACATCGCCTTTTTTCAGTTCGTTTAACTGCATCCAGTTCTTCGGAAGAGAAATAACCATTGATGATCTGCCTAACGACATGATTCTTCGTTCCATTAATTTTCCCTCTGATACTTACCAGCTTAATCAATTAATACGCCACTATTTGAATATATACTAGGAACCGTGTAAAGCCGTGATTACTGTACTTAACGTGGGAACAAAAATTTTTGAGTGGTTTCTATATTTAACGGCCTACACGTAAAGTGCCCTAAGCTTTCGTAGAAACCGTAACGTCTCTTTTCCGGCGGGAAAGTTTCTTTAAAAGCTTAAACGCGAACGCTCCTTCGTCTAGGGTTTGAGTACGCAAACAGCCAGCCTTTTCCGCGCTTGAGAACAGTTCTTCACCTTTTTCTGTGCGAATAATCGTGAAAGTCCATCCGTCTAACCCTAAACCACCCACGGAAAGGTCAGCTAGTTCAGAGCTGAAATCATCGCAGTAGCTGCAGCTTTTTCGTGCGTACTGTTTTATGTCTGCAAGAGGAATTTCGGTAACCCCGGAGTCTGTGGTAACCAGCATTTTTCCTTTAATGTTTATTTTTTTTATGTCGTCGAGTTCAATACATAGTTTCCCGTGAATGTGATTTTCCATTAATCCTTCATACATAAAACATTCTGAACACATAAGCCCAATCAAAAATTTCAAAGGACCAGTGTGCCTCTTCAAACCAGCCATCTGCATTCTCCTGACAGCGTGGATTTGACAAGGAGTTCCCACAAATGCGACATTAGTTTTTTTCTGTTTTAGCATTTCAGAGAGAGCTAAGATGTTTGATGAACACGAATATTTTGTTCCCGCAGCTTCTAAGATCTCCTCTGCAGTTGTGGCTAACACAGGAGTGGGATAGAAGGGTTTTTCTTTGTCTATTCCCGCAACAATGGCGCCGTCAATTAACCCGTTTTTCAGAGCGAACAAGAGGAGTGCGGTAGCTGCGCCTCCGTCTTGGCGAACCTTTAAAATGTTGTCGTCTGTTGCTTGAGATATGGCTATTCTGCGGTGAACACCGAACTCTTCTTCTGGCTTTCGTTCTCTGCCAAAAACATAGTCTTCTA
>CAZZLA010000215.1:0-2349 GCA_964655035.1 uncultured Candidatus Bathyarchaeia archaeon
TTAAAATGTGAGGGGAGAGGTGAATAAAACTTGAAACGTAAAAAGTCTGCAGGTGAATATCTGGCTTATATTTCTGCAAAGCATGATATGGATTCGGACGCGCTTTTTTGCGCTTTGCTTTCAGCTGGAGAGAACAAAAAATCCAGATGCGGCGATCTTTCAGTTGAATGCCGCGGCAAAGCAAAAGGTAAAGTAATCTTTTTGATCACGAAAGATTCCGAAGTTGTGGCGCAGTTGCCAGTCTCTGAGGCGTTTCTTTCACAGGAGGGTAATCCGCTTAGAAACTATATGGAAACCGACATGGTTCGTAGGTATGCAACTAAGAAAGCTAAGGTTCCTACTTCTTACTCGATTGGAGATTTGAGGCACGGAATGAACCATGTTACTTTAAAGGCTAAAGTTTTAGAGGTAACCAAGCCAAAACAGGTTTTTACAAGATATGGAAATTACGCCACGTTGTCCAAAGCGGTGATAGCGGATGTAACGGGCGAAATAAAGCTATGTTTATGGAACGAACAGATAGACGCCGTCTCGGCTGGAGACACCGTTCAAATTGAGAACGCGCGAACATCGACATTTAAAGGCGAAAAGCAGCTTAGTCTTGGCAAAACCGGCACACTCAGTAACATTGAGTTCTTAAACTCTGAAATGCAGCCAACGGATTTGCAGCAGCAAAATCCCAGCAACTAAAGTTTCCGTTCCCAACATTCAGTTATTCAATTTTACAGTGGCTCGGGCCTTCCAAAATTCCAGCTGTTATTGCAGCATAGATTCTCGCACGTTTGAAGTTCTGTCTTAAGAGATTACATAAACAACGTAAGTAGCCTAAACGCAATTCCACCAACGAGCACTGCAAAGGTTATCTCGAACACCGTTATGAATACGGATTTCTTCCAACCGAAATCTTTGACCAAAGCCCCAATCGTAGCTATGCACGGTATGTACAGCATCGCCACCAGAGTGAACACTATCATTTGAACTGGTGTTAGGACCAGGGCAAAATTGGTTGTTCCCAGAAGAGCGCCGAGCATAACCAGCGACAACTCCTTTCTCAGCACACCAAATATTAGCGTTATTCCTGTAATAGCGGGCAACCCAAGCCACACAACCGTTACAGGACTAAGCACCCCTGCCAAAGGATCCAGCACGCCTGAAACCTCCGCCAACTTCAACACAAAGCTACCTACAATTATCAGGGGAAACGCTATTTTTATGAATTCAGCAACCCTAAACCACGTCTGCTTCAAGATGGTCTCCATGTGAGGCCACCTGTAGTCGTGCATCTCCATGATTAGAGCGGTTGATTCACCCGGGACAACTCTAAACGCTAGCCTTCCTAAGGCGAAAATTATCAGCAAGTTAAAAAGGTAAAGCGCTAACGCCCACTGTATGCCTAGAAACCTGCCTACCAAACCAAGTACTATGACTGTGGTTGCGGCGCAAGGCACCAATGTGGTAACAAACGCGGCAAGTAACCTTTCTCTCTGGGTCTCCATTATTCTGCATCCTAAGCAGGCTGGAACGTTGCAGCCGAAGCCAAGCATCATGGGGATGAAGGCTTTTCCATGCAACCCGATTTTGTGCATGACATTATCCATCAGGAACGCTATCCGACTTAGGTATCCTGAGTTTTCTAAGAAGTACAGTACAATGTAGAACGGAATTATGTACGGCAGAACTATTGTGACGCCGGCTATAATCCCTTCCATAACACCGCCCCACACAAGGGTACCAACGATTCCTGTTCCAAACACGCTCGCAAAGAAAGGCTCCAAACCATAAAGCAAAGTGCTTAGCAGACCCGCGGCGAAGTCTCCAAGGGTGAAGATGGAAGAGAAAATTAAAAGCATTGAAAAAGCCAGCGTTAGGTAACCTGTGATTTTGTGAGTTGTAACGTTGTGAAGCCTCTCTTCCAAGGTGGGCTTTATCGGCGGCACCAACTTCTGCGCCCCTCTAGCTATGCATCCAGCGGCTTCATACCGTTCTGAAGTTATCACGGTTGAGCAGCCGTGTCCATGAAGTTTCGCAATTTCGCCTGCAAGTTTCTTCGCGACAGGGATTATTTGCGGGAATAACCTTCCGATTTCGCGTTCTATATCTTCATCCCCCTCCAGCAGCTTGATCGCCGCGTATCTCGGCGGGTACATGAACTGCACGTTTTTCATTTTTTCAACAAGGACGCCGATTCTTTCTTCAACTTCTTCTCCATACATTACTTGACCATGTTTCGCGGGTCCTTTTTCAATCGTTTCTATGGCTTTCTCCAAGAGCTTGTCAATGCCGACTCCTTTTATTGCAACAGTTGGTATAACGGGTATTCCCAAAAGCTCCTCTAAGCTGTCTATGTCT
>CAZZLA010000216.1:0-2347 GCA_964655035.1 uncultured Candidatus Bathyarchaeia archaeon
CAGGCTTTCCACGTACCTGCTCTGTCCCTCCGCGTATATGGTGTCGAAGGCGAGGGTGCTTTTGCCAGAACCAGAAAGACCTGTAATCACGATTAGCTTGTTTCGTGGCAACTCCACATCGATGTTCTTCAGGTTGTGTTCGCGTGCGCCTTTGACGTAGATACTTTCTCTCATCGATTCCTACCCTTTTCCTATTTTCAATGGATACAGTTAAGCCAAATTCCGTTACATTTCAACTTTATTGCTCTATTACTGTAATTTTTCTATTGTTTCTGTCTACTTTTCGCATTCAAAGACAACGACTGCGACAGCTCTCGGATTGTGTCTCGGAGCTTGATCGCCCGCTCAAAATCCAGCCGTTCCGCAGCTTCTCTCATCTCGGCGTCGAATTCGATTATCCGCCGCTGAACATCCAACTTAGCTAGGTGCTTGATGCCTTTGATTGCTCCTTTTTTCTGGGAAACTTTTTTTACGATAGTCTTGGGGGTGATACCGTAGTAACGGTTGAACCGAATTTGGAAGGCTCGCCTGTACTTGGTGATTTCAATGGCTCGCTTTATAGACTGCGTCTTTACGTCCGCGTATAGGATAACTCTTCCGTCCACGTTCCTCGCCGCTCGCCCGATGGTCTGTATGAGACTGCGCTCGTCCCGGAGGAAACCCTCCTTATCCGCGTCCAAGATGAAAATGGTCGCCACTTCGGGTATGTCCAAGCCTTCTCGTAGTAGGTTTATGCCTACGAGGATGTCAAACTCTCCGACGCGGAACTGCCGCACAAGTTCGATGCGGTCCAAACTATCCACCTCAGAGTGCATGTACCGAACGCGAAAGCCCTCCTTGACGAGGTAGTCGGTTAAGTCCTCCGCCATCCGCTTCGTCAACGTAGTCACCAAGACACGGTTGCCTTGCGCAATCGTTTTCCTTGATTCCTGCATTAGATGCTGCATTTGCCCCTCGATGGGATGAAGTTCCACTTCAGGGTCCAGCAGCCCAGTGGGTCGCGTTATCAACTCGACTGGAGCCCCGCTCAACTGCAGTTCGTACTCTGCTGGTGTAGCTGAAACGAAGAGCGTTTTGCCCATCTTCTGCTCGAACTCCTCGAACATAAGGGGTCGGTTGTCAAAGGCGCTGGGCAGGCGGAAGCCGAAGTCAATGAGGTTCTTCTTTCGGGCGTAATCACCGTTGTACATTGCCCGTGCTTGCGGGATGGTCTGGTGGCTCTCATCAATTATAAGCAAGTAGTCCTCAGGAAAATAATCCATCAACGTAAAAGGTGGCTCACCTGGATTGCGCCCGTCGAAATGGCGGCTGTAATTTTCCATGCCGCTGCAGAAGCCGATTTCCTGTATCATTTCGAGGTCGTAGTTGGTTCGCTGCCGTAGCCTCTGGGCTTCCAGAGGAGGCAGCTTTGACAACCGTTCTTCGAGTTCCTGCTTTATCTGTTGGAGGGCACGATGATGCTTCTCTTCGGGCACCACATATTGTTTTGCAGGGTATAGGGTAACCTGATCCACGGGAGTTTTCACGTCTCCCGTTAGGGCGTTGACTTCCTTAATTTTTCTGATGCTGTTCTCTTCCAACTCGATGCGTAGAATGTCGTTTTCGTAAGAGGCAATCACGTCCACGGTTTCTCCGCGGACGCGGAATCTTCCTGGCTCCAGCACCATATCGTTTCGTTGGTACTGCATGTCAACTAGGGCATGAATAAGTTGGCTGCGAGTCATTGGCTTTGCAGTCCGCAGTTTGAGGGCCATGGTTTTAAAGTCTTCGGGGTTGCCCAAGCTGTAGATGCAGCTTATGCTTGCGATTATTATGGTGTCGGTTCGGCTGACAATACTGGAGACCGCGTGCATACGCATCTTCTCAATCTGGAAGTTAACACTGGAATCCTTTTCAATATACATGTCCGTTGTGGGCATGTACGATTCTGGCTGGTAGTAATCGTAAAAGCTGATGAAGTACTCTACGCGGTTGTGGGGGAAGAGTTCTTTGAGTTCGGCGTAGAGCTGGGCAGCTAGGGTTTTATTGTGGGCGATGACAAGGGTGGGCTTCTGCAGTCTCTGGATGAGGTTTGCCATGACAAAGGTCTTGCCGCTTCCAGTGATGCCCAACAGCGTCTGCTTTTCTTTCTTGGAGAAGTTTTCGACTAGTTTGCTCACTGCGGTTTGTTGTCCGGGTGACGGCTGGAATGGAGCGGTAAGTTGGAAGTGCATTGCTTTTTGTGGGTGGCTGGTTGTTTTTTTGTTTTGTGGTCTTTTTTGTTTGCTATGTATGTTAGGGTGGTGTTCGGGAAATTAGGGCTGGTGTGTTGGTATAACCCGCCTTTTGTTGACTGTGGCATTCGGCT
>CAZZLA010000217.1:0-2328 GCA_964655035.1 uncultured Candidatus Bathyarchaeia archaeon
TGAAGGTTTGCCGGGTATTGGGTTTGTAGCGAACATTGCCGCTTTGCATTTGATAGGTGAGTTGAAGGCGAAACGTTTCGCCAAGATAACTTCGGCTTCGTTTCAAGATTTTGCCGTGACAACCGAATCTGGTGGTACGCGTTCGCCCATGAACGAGCTGTATTATTACAAGCGCGGTGATGGTGGACGAGACTTGATAATATGGTATGGTAACACGCAGGCTTTGACGACGTTTGGGCAGTATGAACTCTGCGGGAACGTGTTGGATTTAGTGCAGGATCTAGGTTGCCGCTGTGTTATCTCCATCGGCGGTTTCAAGAAGGAGGAGGTGCCAGCGGTTCCGGCGATTTACTGTGCGGCTACGGATGAAGAAACGATGAAGGAAATCTTGGATTTGGGAACGAAAGTGATGATGGGTCACATATTCGGCATTGCGGGTCTTCTCATAGGGTTAGGAAAGCTTAGAAGTTTGAAAGGGTTCTCCCTGTTGGTGGAGACGCTGGGCATGTACCCTGACGCGAATGCCACGCGGCACGGTTTGGCTGTTTTAGGCAAGTATTTGGGTTTGGATATTGACTTGTCGAAGTTGGATGCTACGGCAGATCAGACAAAGAAGGTTCTTGAGTCTTTCGGGTTGATTAAGAATGCTGCGGAAGAAAAGAAGAAAGAGGAGCAGCTGATGCGCTGGTTTATTTAGTCTTTTGCTTCGTTTATGAATGCTGCGTAAACTCTTTGCACGCGTTCGGCGGCTGGACCTGAACCTTCGACAACGCCTTTTTCGGTTAGCTTTACCTTTTCCATGACCCAGATGAAACCTTTATCTTCATACAGCTTAACCATGGTGGGGAAAACTTTTTCGAGGCGTGTGGCTAACGCTTTCAGGTCGAAGGGTTTCTCTGTGCTTGATATTTGAGCAATGACGTTGCCGTTTAGGAAAACCCTGTGGGAGACTTGTCCAGATTCGTCCTTTGCTTCGGCTATGGCAAGAGTCAAACTGTCGGGGTTGATGCCGATGAGCGTGCCAGTGAACGTCTTTCCAGTGGTGGTTGCAACGATCACGGTTTTATCTACCAACGCTGCGACTTCAGTGAAAAACTTCCTCTGCGCTACAGACAACTTTAAACCTCCGTTAATCTAACGAATTACACTACATCTATATATCTTTGATTTTCAAGAAAGCACAAAACGAGGTTAGAGAGTGACGGTTTTGTCCGGTATGGTGAGGTTTTCACTGTTACGACAAGGTGCAGAGAATAGCTACTTCATGCGTTTCGGAACCGCTTCAACTGGGTGGACCAAACTGTACGAAGTAGACATATACGACTTCTGCATACTTTACTCCGTGACTCAAACCGTGGACGGCGGCTAAGGTGTAATCGCTTATTTTAGAACGCCGACCACGTACGCCAACAATCCCACCACAAACAGCAGTAAAACCCATTTCTTGATTTTTCGGGCGTTTTCCCGAGAATAATCCTTTAGCAGGAGGACGGAAGACGCGACAAGCCCGACATCTGTCACGAGTACGAGGGGAATAAACCATAAAGAAACCAAGTTCAGAAACGGCGGAATAGGGGTTAAAGCAACTGCGGAAACGTAAAAGACCGTGGCGGCAACGGCTGCGCTTTTTTCTCCGTAACGGACCGCCAGCGTCTTAATGCCTTCCGAGGAGTCACCTTTAACGTCTACTATGCCTTTGGCGATTTCCCTGCCTGTGTTGGAAAGGAAAGCCATCATGGTGAAAAGCACCACGCTCAACGGAACACTGCTGAGGACGGCTATGCTGCCGTAGATGAAAGGAATCGCCACGCACGTGCTGACGAGGAAGTTGCCGGGCAAACCGCTACGTTTCCCAACAGTAACGTACGCTACTACAACTATCCAGGAGATTATGGCAACCAGCAAACAAAGGACGCTCGTGAAGTAAGCGAAGACAAAACCCAACAGTGAGAGGAAGAAAACGAACGCCAAAGCTTGCTGTGAGCTTACGGTTCCGCTTGGAATAGGACGATGGGGCTCGTTTATGGCGTCAATCGCCCTGTCGTAGTAATCGTTGATGGCCATAGAGGCGGCGGTTAGCAGGAAACCTGTGACGAAGCCGTACACCACGCCTAGCCAGCCAACGTTGAAGAACTGGGGATCTGCCAGAACCGCGCCAACAAAAACCGCGAACCCCATCATTGCACAGTTGATTGGCCGCATTAGCCGCACAAAGCCGCTTAGTTTCCCCATCGCCATTCGAACCTTGTTTTAAAGAAGCATTAGTTTCGACTCAGTTAATAAAATTCCCCTTTACAGCGCAAGAACTTGTATCGCGTTGTCGGTCAG
>CAZZLA010000218.1:0-2319 GCA_964655035.1 uncultured Candidatus Bathyarchaeia archaeon
TATGATGGCTATCCATGGGACCCAAATGGCATATTTTATCCAGTTTCTTTTGCCGTTCTTAAAATTCTTGTTTCTGACCCGCGCACACAGTTCTTGTGTTGCACCTGCAGGGCAGACCCACCCGCAGAATGCTCTTCCCAAAAACAGGGAAAAAACAAACAGGGAAGCAAAGACTATGAGGCTGCCAACTACTATGCCTTCGGCTGCCCCCATTATTATGAGATATGGCGAGAAGTAGTAATAGATTACGGGAAACAATGCGAACATAAGTAATGTTATCGCGTTTCTGATTTTTTGTCTGCTCGTTATTGTTCACCTCCATTTGCTTTCTTTTGGCTAAGGCATTTTTCCATTTCCTGTTTTGTTATGTCCAGTTTTAGGATACCGTTTCTGCCTTCTATTTCAAGCATAACACCCTCGACCATGGCCACGTTGTTGAGTTCTCCTAGAAAGGCTTCAAAGAAGACCTTGCCGTTTTCTTTGTCATGAAACGACATTCTTCGAACGCAACGTTCTGATTTCATTTCTATTGAAAACGAATGTTTTTCAGTTCTTTTGCTCATCATATTTCGCCTCAACCAGTATAGAGGCAAGAAAAGAATGATAAGGCAACCTCAACAGTAAGTATGAAATATCACAGTTGACTATGAAATTCTAAACATACATTTCTAAAGGAGCTTGGCGAATTGGAGACTTTCAATACTTTGCTCTTTGAGCTTTCAAGCGCTGACCGCTTAGACATATTGTTTCTTTTGAAGAAAACTCCGCTGAAACTCTCCCACATTTCTAAAAAACTCGACTTTACAGTTCAAGAGACTTCAAGAAACATAATAAGGTTAAGCGAGGCTAATATGATAAGCAAAGACGTTGACGGATCTTTTCATCTTACGCCTTATGGTGAAGAAGCACTTAATCTCCTTTCAGGATTCCGTTTTATCTTCAAGAACAGAGATTACCTCACAACTCATGTTCTCATCGAAATGCCTGAACGGTTTCGAGCAAGCATAGGCATTCTTGAAGGTGGTGAGTTCGTGAATGACGTAATGGTCGCGTTTCATAATATAGAAAACATGATAGCTAAAGCGGAGAAGTTCGTGTGGATTCTCACCAATCAAGTGTTAGCAAGCACGATTCCTTATTTGAAGCAAGCCGTTGCACGGGGAACCGAATTTAGGCTCATGATGCCGAAAGATTACGTGCCCTCAAAGGATGTCCGGGAGTTAGTTAGTAACCCTGCTTTTGAGAAGGCAAGCCGAGCCAAGAAGCTGGAAAGCAGATTCTTAGACAATGTTGATGTCTTCTTATGCCTTTCAGAGAAGGAGGTCGCAGCTCTATCCTTTCCCAACTTGGAAAGAAAGCTTGACTATATCGGATTCAAGAGCACAAATAAATCGGTGACGGATTGGTCAAAGGCTTTGTATGCATTTTACTGGGAAAAAGCCACATCGCAAGTTCCTGACCAACTTGTCAGTAAATGAGCTTGATTGTTGCTGTGCCTCTGCAACCACACATCATTATTAGAACTCAAAAAATTCTTTTACCCAGTTACTGTGGGAGTTATGGTTGAATGAAAATAGGCATAATAGGTAAAGGCAACGTGGGCAACGCCCTCGCCACGGTTCTAAGCCGCGCTGGCCACGAGATAAAGTTCGGGCACCGAGACCCCAAAGAACCAGTTGCTGAAGCCGCAAATTGGGGCGAAGTCATCATCCTCGCCATGCCACATGAAAGCGTTGCGGACGCAGCAAAAGCCGCAGGTTCAGCCACTGACGGAAAAGCGCTAATGGACGTGACGAACGCGATAGGCGACAACATGGGCTTGGCAGTTGGGTTTTCAACCTCCGCTGCTGAGGAACTTCAGAGGAAGCTTCCGGCTAAGAATTGACAGCGCTTGTTGGGGCTTAGGTTTTAGCTTTCTTTTTTCCACGTTAGGCGCTGTTTACAGGCAGGTGGTGCTTGCGTGGTTTGCGCCCTTTCAGAATTTATGTAAAGTCTTGGAGTTTTTAAAGTGTAGTGGCTGCTTACAGCAATGTTTATTTTATCGAAAAAGAAATGTTTATATCGACTGTATCTGCTTCTGATAGAATTCAGCTACAGTTAGCTAGCCCCGCAATTATTAATTGGCGGCGGCTCAACCCTAACCGAAACGGCGTAATGCCTTGCAGGAATGACGGTGTTGGCCTCCAGTTGCGGGGACATATATGTGGACCTGACGTTGTTAGGTCTGAATTGGGCTTTGACGTTAAAGTGGAATGCTTTTCCCTCCAAATCCAGCATAGGCAATGTGCGGAAACGTACGAATTAAAATAAACATCCTGC
>CAZZLA010000219.1:0-2312 GCA_964655035.1 uncultured Candidatus Bathyarchaeia archaeon
ATGAAACGGCTAATGCTCAAATAATCGCTTTGGACATGATTTCTCAGGCTGAGCACGGCGCAGACAGCATAGCTGGGCTGATAACCACCTCGGAGAAGCTCGCAGAAGAGGTGCAGGGGTGGCTGGCGAAAACTGCAGCTAACACAGAACGCGGAGAAATCGTTGTGAAAGCACTGGAGAAGTACGGGTTCATAATCACCTGCAATGACATGGATAAAGCGGTTGAGTTGGCGAATGTTTTTGCCCCCGAACACATTGAGGTAATGACGCTGAACCCTGAGGAAATAGCGGAGAAAATCGCGTCAGCTGGGCTAATCCTTGTCGGCTCGTACAGTCCCGTCGCCCTGAGCGATTACGCCAGTGGAACAAATCACGTATTGCCCACAGGCGGTTTCGGACATACGTTTTCAGGCTTGTCGGCTCTTGACTTTGCGAGGAGAGTTAGCATCGTTAAGAGTTCAAAGGAAGGATTGCAGAGCGTGCGTGAACGTGTGAAGGTTATGACCGAGGCGGAGAACCTTCCTAATCACTACAAAGCCGTTGAGGCGAGGCTTAAAAAATGAAAAAAGAATGCGAAAAGTGGCTGGAAGAGAAGCTTGCGAAGATAGAGGCTCTTGAAAGCTACGCCCCTGAAAAAACAATCGAAAACGCGGCGAAGCAGTATGGGCTTTCGCCCGCCGACATTGTGAAGCTGAACTTCAACGAAAACCTGTACATTCCGCGGGCGAAGCTTGTTGCGCTCCTGAAGGAGGTGGCAGAAGAATGCGACGTAAGGCTCTATCCGCAGGAAGAAGAAGAGAAACTGCGCGAAGCTATAACCGAGTACCTAACGCTGCAGCAGGGATGCGTCGCCATCGGGAACTCCAGCGATGAAGTGATGGACCGAATAACGCGCCTGTTCTTGGAGAAAGGCCACAAGGCGGTCACGTTCGCGCCCACGTTCAGCGTCTTCAGGTACTGCGTGAAATATCAGGGCGCCGAGTACGTTGCGGTTCCGCTTCATAAAGGGTTCAAGCTTGATGTTCAAGCGATGCGGGCGGCGTTTACGCATGAGGCGAAGCTGCTGTACCTGTGTTCGCCGAACAACCCGACGGGCAACCAGTTTGGACAGGACGCGGTTGAGGCTTTGATTGAGGAGTTCCCTGGCATAGTGCTGGTTGATGAGGCGTATGGGGAGTACGCGGATTACTCAGTGGTTCCTTTGATAAGGAAGTACGAGAATCTTGTGGTATTGCGGACGTTTTCGAAAGCCTTCGGTTTGGCTGGGCTCAGGCTTGGCTACGCGGTGGCAAACCCGTTGCTGACGAGGGCGATTAACAAGATACCTGCGCCTTACGCCATTAACACTGTCACGTTGACCATGGGCAGGAAGCTGCTGGAGAAGGTTGGCGTGATGAGAGAGGCTGTTGCCGCGTTGAAGGCTGAACGGGGAAAACTGATAAACGCGCTGAACGAGATAAGAGGGGTGGAAGCGTTCGATTCACGGGCAAACTTTGTCCTCTTCAACACCAGCAAGCCGTACGAGGATGTTTACGTGAACATGCTGAAGCGTGGGTTAGTCATCAAGAAGCTTGGGAAACTCTTGATGTACGAAAACTGCCTCAGAGCCACGGTTGGGTTGCCCGACATGAACGCGAAACTCTTGAACGCGTTACGAGCGTATTTGGGTGATTGAGCATGAGAAAGGATGAATTGTACAGGAAAACGAAGGAAACAGAAGTCAGCGTAAAAGTCAACCTTGACGGAGAAGGAAAAGTCGCCGCTGAAACGGGCGTGCCCTTCCTTGACCACATGGTTACTTCGCTGGCGACACACAGCATGATTGACATAGCCGCCAAGGTCACGGGCGACCTGAGGCACCACTCGGTTGAAGACCTCGCCATAGGCTTGGGCGAAGCGCTTAGCAAAGCGCTAGGCACCAGAGAAGGCATAGCCCGATTCGGGTACGCAGCAGCGCCCATGGACTGCTCCCTTGCGTTTGCAGCCGTAGACCTCATCAAACGCCCCTACTTCAAGATCGACCTGAAACTGCGCGGCAAAAAAATCGAAGGCATGCCCACCGAAGACATCAACCACTTCTTCGAGTCGCTGGCGATCTCGCTGTGCGCCAACGTCCACGTGTTTGTGCAGTACGGTAGCAACGACCACCACAAGGCGGAAGCCGCCGTCAAAGCCTTGGCGCTTTCGCTGAGGCAAGCAGTAGCCCTAGACCCGAAGCGGAAGGGCGCGCCTAGCTCTAAAGGAGTAATCTGATGCCTGAAGCAGTGATATTCGACTATGGGGTAGGCAACCTTCTCAGCCTGAAAACCGCC
>CAZZLA010000220.1:0-2297 GCA_964655035.1 uncultured Candidatus Bathyarchaeia archaeon
AGCATTATTGTACCCATGAAACATCCACCTTTTCCAACCGCCATCGCAGCTTGACAAAACTCTTGTCGACAGGCGTGACCAAGCCGTGCGTGTAGGCTAAAACTCCGGTCCAAGCAATCATGGCGCCGTTATCTGTTGCAAATTGACGCGGCACCACATTAAACTTGGCGTCATGCTCCTCCGCGATGATTCTGAGCATGGACTGGAGGCGCTTGTTGGCTGCGACTCCGCCGGTCAGCAAAACCTCTTTTTTCTCGGTGTGCGCCAACGCTCTTTCAGTGACCTCCGTAACCATGGAAAACGCGTGCTCCTGAAGACTGTAGCACAGGTCCTCCAGTCGGCATTCGCCTTTGTTGAGCAGGGTGGTTGAAGCCGTCAGCAGACCGCTCAAAGACACGTCCATGCCCTTCACCACGTACGGCAGCGAAACCAGCTTCTCGCCGTCAGCGGCTAACCGTTCCAGCGCGGCGCCGAGCGACATGCCCTGCTTGTGCTTAAGCCCCGCTTCTCTCGCAAATACGTCCAAGCAGTTGCCGAGCGCAATGTCCAAGGTTTCGCCGAAAACCCTGTAGCGGCCAGCCTCGAAAGCCGAGACGATGGTGTTGCCGCCTGAAACGTAAAGCGTCACCGGGTCCACCGTGCCGGTTTTGAGTTTTCCAATTTCTATGTGGGCTAACGAGTGGTTCACGCCCACCAGAGGAAGGTCTAGGTAGGAGGCTAAGGCTCGGGCTACGGTTGCGCCTGTTCGTAGGCAAGGTCCCAGTCCTGGACCTTGGGAAAACGCGATCAGCGTCAGGTCTGTGGGCTTCACTTTGGCTTTTGCGAGTGCTTCGCTTAGGACTTTGTCTGCCGCTTCAGCGTGATGCCTTGCGGCTTCTCGTGGGTGTATTCCGCCTTCTTCGGGTACGTAGCCGCTTGAGGCGTTGGCTAATATTTCGCCTTTGAAGGTGGCGATTCCAACGCCGAAGTCGTCCGCAGTGGATTCTACGCCTAGACAAAGCGCTTCAGCTTGCCGTTTCATCTTCGAGTCTTTCCATGGGTTTTCTAAGGTTTTGAGGATACATATTTTTATCTGGAACCAACGCATATATTTATTGTAGTACGTGGAACTGATAGGTTATGCCGAAACGTAATGATCTGGAACAGAAAGCCCTGCATTTCGTGGTTAACACTGGTCATGAAGGTGTGCTGCAATCGGAGTTGTGGCGGGAGCTAGGCGCAAGCAGCCGCGAAGGCTCTAGAGTAGCCATCAAACTGGAGGAAAAGGGATTGATCCGCAGAGAAAAGGAACTGCAAGGTGGAAGATGGACATACAGGCTTTTCCCCAAGAGGCTGCCTCCGTCTATAGAATCCATAGCTGATTGCCCGTGCCTGCTGTGTAAGGACAATGCCCGATGTGACCCGACAACCGCGATTTCGCCGAAAAGCTGCCCGAAACTTACAGAGTGGATCATATCGTTAGGAAAAGAGGATTCAGACGGGTTAGGTGACGATTCTTTTGCCCAAAGCCTGGATCCAGAATAGAAAGCGCGATTATTACTATCAGAAAGCGAAAGCAGAAAATTACCGTTCACGCTCCACTTACAAGCTTTCTCAAACCGCCAAGAAATACCGTTTTATACGCCGAGGCGACATCGTAGTTGACTTGGGCGCGGCGCCGGGCGGTTGGATTCAAGCCGCCAGAAAAATCGTTGGCAAAACAGGCTTCGTTTTAGGTGTGGACCTGAAGCCGATTGCGCCTTTTCCTCAAGAATACGTTAGAACGATTGTGGCTGACTTGACTGCGCATGAAACGCTGGGGCAGATTCTTGATTTTCTGCCTGGAAAAGCCGACGTGGTTATTTCCGACGCGTCGCCGAACATCTCGGGCGTATGGGAAGTTGACAATGCACGGCAGATAGATTTGGCGTCTCAAGCGTTAGAAATCGCTTTGAGCGTGCTGCGTCCTTCAGGTAACTTTTTTGTTAAGGTGTTTGAAGGCGACATGCTACCGGGTTTTGTGAGAACTGTTAAGAAACACTTCGACGAGGTTAAGGTTGTGAAGCCGAAGGCAAGCCGAGCCAAGAGCGCGGAGATGTATCTTTTGACGATGAACCTGAAGGCAGTTGACCGCACTGGAGAGTAAAGCTAATTTTGCGGTTACCCAATTACGGGTAGGTGAGAGATTTGAGAATTGTATCCGCGGATTCCGCAGCGGCGATATTAGACGCCAAGTTTACGCCGTTATACTTGGTTGCATCCGCTTCCGTGGTGGTTGAGCCTCCATACAGGGAAGCACATTCTCGGCTGGCTAAACC
>CAZZLA010000221.1:0-2288 GCA_964655035.1 uncultured Candidatus Bathyarchaeia archaeon
TCATAGCCATAGAGAAAGGCGGCTTGTTCACCCGGTTCATCGAAGAAAACGTGCATACAAAGCACAACGCCGTGCTGGTTCTGACGGCTGGTCAAGCGCCTAGGCAAACACGTTACTTCATAAGACGCTTGAATGATGAACTGAAGCTGCCCGTTTATATTTTCACTGATGGCGACCCGTGGGGAATGCACATCGCCATGGTTATAATTTCTGGCTCGGCGAACGCAGCGCACCTGCGGGAGTTAAACACGCCTGACGCAGTTTGGAGCGGCGTTTGGGCTTCGGACATTGTCAACTACAAGTTGCCTACTGACCCGCTGGACGATGTGGATGTCAAACGGCTTCACGAGTTGCAGAGGGACCCGCGGTACCAAGGGGACCCGTTGTGGCAGAGAGAGATCAAAACGTTCTTGAAAATCAGGCGGAAGGCGGAGCAAGAGGCGTTCAGCCGCTACGGACTGACATACATTGTGGATGAATACTTGCCTGCAAAACTGGAAAACAAAGACAAAAAGAAGTAATGTTTCACTTCTTTTTCAAAGATATGACTGATATTACTACGCCAGCTACGCCTATCAAGAGCAGGACGTCAAGCACCACCGCAGAGTCTAAGCTGCAATCTTTTACTTTTGCGGAACAAACCAGCTTTGATACTCTGCGGTTTCAGTATTTAAAAGGGAGGGGGCTCCCCGCAGAGCAACAGGTGTTAACCAGCCAGCATATTTGGATCCTAATAGCGGTTCATTGCAGAAACTATAGAGGGGGGTCTATCCACCCGCCAACAAAATACCTAACTTAGGCTTAAAAATTGTGTCAGCCTTTTTGGGTTGAAAACGGCAAATTTAGCGCTCTTTAGGCTTCTGCCGATTTTCGGTATCAGTCCTGCGGCATCTGTTCCAAGCTTACACGTCAACGCGTGTTCGAACAGCCCTAGAATTTCTACGTCTATAACATCTCGGTGTAGCTTTGCGTGGTCAAGTGTCCGCTTCACTTCGTGAAGAGTTGGACCTAACACCAGCAACCTATCCAACAAGGACTTCCGCCAATTATCGTAAACGCTTTGCTGCTTGTCTGACAACTCGGCTTCCACCTGAATTTTTTCTCCGATCAACCGAGTAATTTTGATGTTGATGGGTATGTCCTCACAAAAACCGAACAGTTCCGCTATTTTCTTCAGAGCAACTTTTCTCCCGTCTACAAGCTGAGACTGCAAACAGCTTAAAGGTACGGTTGCGTGAACGATTTCAGGCTTGAAAACACATATATCCACCGACAATTCCATTTTGCTCTTTGCGAGGTTGGTGATGTAACCTTTTAACGCTGAAGACTCGGTTAGGTTCTCAAGACTTGTTGGACAAACACCTATTTCTTTCATTACGTAGCTTGTGGCTACGCCTTCATCTTCACCTGTTAGAGATAGCTGCGCCCATCTGCCAGCCACCAAGCCTAAAATTTTCGCTTCCAACTCCAAGCCTTCAAAAGCAAGCTCTAAGGTCTTGTCTATCTGTTTCAATTGCCTGCCGCTGTTAATTTTCGCCAGTAAAGTCAGCGTAGTCATGGGCAGTCACCAACGAGACCGGCTATTTCCTCATAAAGACTTCTAACTCTTTCGGCGGCTTCACACTTATGTTCCCCGCAAAGCTTCTCAATAGTCACGTTGATTGGCACGCGTTTGCCTTTTTCAATCAGCTTGTCCGCGTACGAAACTATCTTCTCCTCAAGTGAAACAGGCACATAAACGCCTTCAGACCATCCTAAGTCATGCGCTTCGCTAGCGGTTATCCCGCCTCCAACATGCCTTTCTATTATCGACACCACCGATTCAGGTAAACCTGCCTCCCTTGCAATTTCGGCGCCGACAACCGCGTGATGAACCGTACGCGTTTTTGAACGACCAATGTCATGTAGAAGAGCGCCAATTTCCACAAGCTCAAAATTCACTTTCAAGCCTTTTTCTTTGAGAATGTTCGCGGTCTCCAATGCAAGTTCTGAAACCGCCTTACAGTGGTTTATGACTTTCACGGAGCATCCATTTTCAAAAAGAAGATGTAACGCCTGTTCCCTGGATGGAAACTCTTCACTCACCCAGTTCCTTCCTTAACTGTTCAACTTTCAACGATAGTTGCTCAATAAATTGTTCATTTCCGCAGTGCGCCAAAGGTTTACCGCATGTGGAACAGTGGAAAACCAGCTCTACGGCTTCTTCAAACGGGACTCGCTTGCATCCTTGCGTGTTGCAATAATAAAAATCATGGTTCTTTTCATATTCCAAGCGAACATCCAGTTTC
>CAZZLA010000222.1:0-2283 GCA_964655035.1 uncultured Candidatus Bathyarchaeia archaeon
TTGTTTTTACGCCGGCTTTTTTCAAGAGTATGTCAACAGGACAGTTTTTCACCGTCAACTCGTGAAGCCTTTGAATTCTATCCGCGGGCGCATCAGCCTCAATTTCGATGTTAAAGGTTTCTTCAGTTATGGTGCCTGCCTCGTCGGTTTCCACGGCTTCCACTTTAACCGTTAAATCTTTCAGGGGAATTCGCATTTTCTTGGCGGTCAACGCGCAGATGGTCACGTAACAGCCCGCATGGCTCATCACACAAATCTCAAGCGATGTAGGACCCATACCGGTTCCCAAATCGGGAGGCAAATCAACCACTATAGAGTGAGAATATCCGTCGTCTAGGACTATTTGGAAGCCTTCAACCAATTTCGCTCTTGCATTAATCTTTACCGAGTTTTCATTTCCACTAGTTTTTGGTTCAGCATTGTTTTCCATACTGTTCACATCTCCGTTCGTTAAAAACAACAAAAAATCCATACTCACAACCTCTTATATGGATTTCGTCCAGCCCAATGCAGGCACGGGAAAAACACGGCAAAGCACTCACAAAGATAATATGTGAGAAAAACTCATTATTGATGAAGCCAAGATTCATCTTGACCTGAAATTTGAATGGTGTTTTGGAGGTTCAAAAAATGAGTTTGATACCTGACGACAAAAAGGAACCCCTAACAAACGAGTTTAAAGAGAAACTCGAGAACCCCGTGAAAATCCTGATGTTCACCCAAGAAATCGAGTGCAGGTTCTGCGCGGACACGCGGCAACTCGCCCAAGAACTGGCAGCGCTGAGTGACAAAATCACGGCTGAAGTTTACGACTTCGTGGCTGACGCCGACAAAGCCAAAGAATACGGCATCGACAAGATTCCCGCGCTGGCTATCATCGGCAAAAAGGATTACGGCGTAAGAATCTACGGCATACCCTACGGTTACGAGCTACAAACCTTGATAGAGGCCGTCATCAAAGTCTCAAAAGGCAAAACAGACCTCACGGACAAGACGAAAAAGATTCTCGCCGAAGTCACAGCACCCGTGCACATTCAAGTCTTCGTCAGCTTAACCTGCCACCACTGCCCCATAGCCGCGGCGGTTGCACACAAGCTAGCCGTTGAAAGCGACTTCGTGCGGGCGGATGTCATAGACGGCAGCGAGTTCCCGCAACTGGCTCAGAAGTACGCGGTCATGGGCGTTCCGAAAATAATAATCAACGAAAAAACCGAGTTCGTTGGAGCCTTTAACGAGGATTTGTTTGCGGAGTACGTGCTTCTCGGCGCGTTTTAGAAGGAAGTGCCAAGCATAAGCCAAACAAAAATCAACGAAACCCTCTCGCTGGTCTTCGTCTACAGCAAAGACTTCATGGAACGCGTAATCCGCAACCTCATAAACGACCCATGCTTCTGCCAAAGCTGCGGCCTCTATTGCGAATCCTGCAAATACAACGTCTACAGCTTCGTACGCAACGTCCGCGCCGCCATCCAACTGCCCGACCCCTCGGAGCTGCCCGCGTTCATCGACAACCCCGAAGAATACATGCCCCGCAAGCTGCCGAAAGCCGACATCTGCCTGGTGTCGGGGCTGCACAAGGACCTGCTGCTGGAGCTGCCTCAGCACATCAAAAAAGCGGGAATAAAAGCGTTAATCGCGCCCATAGAGGATTGGCAAGAAGTTCCCACGGGCATTAGGAAGCAGCTCGCGGAGAAGTGCAGAGAACTCGGGCTTGAATGCGCGTTTCCGAAGCCTTTCTGTACGCTGACGCCTGAAAAGGACAAGCCGACCATCGCAAGGTTTATCGAGGAAACTAGGGTGGGGCGTCCGCTGCTGGAGCTTTCAACCATGAAAATCGGCAAAGACGAAGTCATCGAGTACGCCGCTGTCCTGCGAAGCGCCCCGTGTGGCAGCACATGGTACGTGGCTCGGAAGCTCACGGGTGTCTCCACCGAAAAAGACGTCTTGTACGACGCCATTGCCAAGGCGCACCACAGTTACCCCTGCACAGCCACGATGGTCACCGACCCCGAAACAAAAGAGCCTATACTGCACATAGGCGGCTTCACCATACGCGAAGAAGTTGAAAAAGCCCTAGAAAAAGACAGAGCAAGAAAATTAAAGGAGAAAAACGCTGCTTAAGCGTTGAACGCGAAGGGTTAGCATTCGCCGCAGCAGCAGCCGTGATGACTTTCGTGTCCTCCGGACGAGCCGCCAACGTACTTTTCTGGGTCCTCGTTGAACATTGCTTTGCATCCTGGCGCGCAGAAATAGTAAGTCTCTCCCTTGTAGGTTGACTTGTAC
>CAZZLA010000223.1:0-2233 GCA_964655035.1 uncultured Candidatus Bathyarchaeia archaeon
CGTGGGCAACTCTGCCAAGATTGCGCTGGCAAAACCCTACTTGACCCAAAAGATTACTAACGAACTTCTGAAAGTTGAAAACATCTCAACTGAGCCTCACTTGACAGAAGAATGTAAAAGGGTTATCGCCGAGCACGCCATCAAGTCTTTTGCCTTTTTTTTCGACAAAATCGAACAGAAGGAGAAGGTTATCTCTTTTGTTGAAAGCCACGTCAATAACCCGAGAAAAACCTTGGGAAAGGCAGCAGAAGAGTTTCTCCTGAAATTCCGGTGATGGCTTTAACAGTGACTCTCAACTCTGCGATAAAGTCTCATGGTCTCCCCTTGGTGACTGATCAAACGACGCCCCAACCCGCGCATTTGACATAATTAGAGATAAAACACCTGCGCCATAGGCAACTTTGAGTTTTGAGACATGGCGCTCAGCTCAATTCTCACAAGTTTCAGGTTGCTTTCGCTGGAAACTTATCTGTCGGACGCTTTTTTAGTTTCTCGTTTGCGCAGCAGGTTCTTCTTGATAAGGTCTTTTACTTCGTCTAGAAAGTCCTCATTGCTTTCCAAGTTTAAGAACGGTTTTCGCTGATCATCGAAGCCTTCTGGCAGCTCTATTTTTAGGGTTATGAAAGGTTTGCCTATGGCCATCTCAAATTCTATTTTTTCCTTGTCGTATTCTTTTTTTGATGCGGACTTCTTTTCAAACCACTTTCTGATTTTCCACATTTATCCTCACGTGCCTAATAATCCAAATCTGAACACAAGATATACGCTTGAAAAGCTCAATTGAATCAACGTTGTAATTATGCCGATCCTTGCGAATTCGCCAAATTTCACTGAAATCTTTTCTCGCTTGAGCGTGCCAATAGCCATCATCATCACAGCGCCACTGAACGGTGTCGTGGCGCCGCCCAGATTTGTTCCTAATATCAAACCAGACCATATAGCGCTCAAGTTTAAGCCTGAACCAATTTGAGCGCCGATGATGGGCGTGAAAGTCAAGGCAACTGCTATGTTGCTGACGAAAACGCTTGCAAACCCGCTGAACCACAGCGTCATTTGTGTCGCAATGAGGGAGCTGCCTCCTGCAAGATTGAACAGCTGCCTTGATATGTCGCTTAGGAACTGCGTGCTTTCTAACCCGCCGATGATGAACATGAATCCTGCGATGAAAAAAACCGTCTCCCAATCTATTTCCCTGAAGATTTCGGCTGGATCCACTCTGCTAATCAATAAAGCAAGGATTCCGCAACCTAACGCTACGGCTTCGGGTCCTACGCCGATAGTGTCCAAAGTTAAGAAGAGGATAACTAAAAGAACAAGAACAAATACGGATCTGTAAAAAATTGCCTTGTCTTTAATACTTTCCCGAGGGTTATATTCAGGTAGCTCTTTTTTCTCGCCTAGTTTTGATCTGAAAACGAAGTAAAGCGCTGTGATAGTCAACGCCCACAACATTATTTCACCTACGCCCAAGAAGATTAGGAAATCCATGAAGGTTAGTGATGATTGGATGCCGATAATCATGTTACTCACTGAACCTATCAGCGTGCTTGTTCCACCGAGATTTATCATGATAGCTGCGGATAGAAAGTACGGCGTAGGATTATAGTTCAGAAGTTTAGTTATCGTCACCGTGGCTGCTGCAACAAGTAACATGGCTGTGGGGTCGCTTAGAAACATTGAAACAAGAGCTGCAACCACACAGATGGCAACGAACAATCGACCTGGGTTTCCACCAGAAAATTTTATGGCGTATAACGCAAAAACGTTGAACAAGCCGCCTCTTTTGGCTACTTCCACCACGATCATGGTGCCTATTAAGAGTCCGAGAAGCCTGAAATCTACGAAGCCTAACGCGTCTTGATAGGTGAACGCGCCATACTGGATTCCAAACCATGCAACCAGTAAAGCCCCAACTAACGCGGCAACAGAAATTGAGGTGAGTTCAAGAATTGAGATGAGGAGTATTAGAACGTAGATGAGCAACAAAATCAGGACAATCGGTTCCATTTTCACACACTACTTTTGTCCTTCTGCCTCGTCTGCGTAAAGCGATCTGCAAGCGAATCGGCTTTGTCTTCGATAATCTTGTAAATTATCCTTCCGATGTCGTAGATGAAAAGAATTATCAAACCAAGCCCGATGTAAACTGTTGCGGTTGCCAAGTAATATCCAACATCTTGAATGTTGGCTAAAAGAGGGGATACGGCTGTGACTATAAGTACTATGATTATTA
>CAZZLA010000224.1:0-2224 GCA_964655035.1 uncultured Candidatus Bathyarchaeia archaeon
CAGACACTCTAGGTGATAAATCAATGCGATGCGAAGTCTGCGGACGCAAAATACACAGCAGCCCAATTAGAGCCGAAATCGAAGGGGCAAGGCTAACGGTATGCATTGACTGTTCAAAACATGGAAAAATAATCAGGGATGAAGAGTTCGAACGTGAACCAAGAACCCTGAAAAAGCCGTTGCCGTCGATGCCGTTTATTCAGAAAAAGAAAACGGTGCAAGCCAGAGTGGACATCACTCAAGAAATAGTGGAAGGCTACGACTCTAAAATCCGGCAGGCACGAGAACGAATGGGTCTTTCCCATGAGGAACTAGGCAAAAAGATAAATGAAAAAGCATCCGTTTTAAGCAAACTTGAAACTGGAAAAATGGCGCCTAATAACATTCTCGTCACCAAGCTTGAGCATGCTTTGAAAATTAAGCTTCTCGTTCCAATAAAAGAAGAAAAAATGCCACAGGGAATTCCTAAATTACTAAATCGTGAGCCAACGTTAGGTGACCTTATACAGCTGAACAAGAAAGGCGGGGAGGAGCCCACAGAACGAAAGCAATCATAGTGCAAAGACGCCTGAACCGCGAAACATCAAGCTTAGATGAACTCAAAAAACTTGCAGAAGCCGCTGGATACACTGTTGTCGCTAAGATGGAGCAGGTTAGAGAGGCGGATGCTCGTTATCAGATAGGCGCTGGAAAAGTGGAAGAACTTGCTGCGCTTGTCGAGGAGACGGGCGCTGAGAAACTTATTTTTGACAACCCCTTGAAATCGGTTCAATCCTACAATTTGGCAAAAGCCACGGGAATAGAAGCCATTGACCGCTTCAAGCTGATACTTGAAATCTTCACGAAAAGGGCTACAACCGTGGAGGCTAAACTGCAGATTCAGCTGGCGACGCTGCGATATGAACTTACCCACGCTAAAGCAAGGGTAAGGTTAGCAAAGTTGCAAGAGCAACCTGGATTCATGGGGCTTGGAGCCTACGAAGCTGACGTTTATCAGGACGCAGTAAAGAGACAAGTTCACACAATCCAACGAAAACTCGAACAAATTCGAGAAAAACGGCTTTTGCACCGTGAAAGAAGAGCCGAATTAGGGTTTTTCACCATTTCTTTAGCAGGATACACAAGCGCGGGAAAAAGTTCACTGTTTAACGCTTTGACGGAAGAAACAGCACGAGTTGACAAGGCGCTGTTTACAACGCTTTCAACCACAACAAGGCTTGTGGAAATCTCAAAAAGGAAGTTCCTTTTAACAGACACAGTTGGCTTCATAGACCGCTTGCCCATAACGCTAATTGAAGCTTTCCATTCAACCCTTGAAGAAACCATCTATTCCGACCTCATATTGTTAGTGTTAGACATAAGTGAACCCTTAGAGCAAATTGAAAAGAAAAACAGCATATGCCTAGAAACCATAGAGCGCATAGGCGCATCGGGTATACCTGTTATAACTGTGCTAAACAAAATTGACCTGCTGAATGAAAAAGAAAAGGAACAAAAGCTTGAAGCCCTAAAAGCGAAAACCCAGAATCCCATTCTTTTGTCGGCGTTGTACCGCACAAACCTTGAAGAGTTGAAACGGGAAGTACTGAAAAAACTCGAAGATTACGTGCAAGCATCTTTTTCTGTTCCATTAACTACCGAAACCATGCCGTTCATGTCTTGGGTTCACGAAAAAACGAACGTACAGAAAGTAAATTTCATGAGCGACTCTGTGCAAGTCGTTTTTGAGGCAAACCCCCTTTTCACCGAAAAAGTACGAAAACGAGTGGAAGAACTTGATGGAAAATTCGGAACAATCCACAATCTCCAATAATGAGGAAAAAAACGCGCAGGAAATTGTTGTGCTGAGGTGGGGACACAGGCCACAACGAGACGCAAGGCTTACAACTCATGTTGCCCTAACAGCGCGAGCATTAGCTGCTTCAGGATTTCTGCTTTCAGATGTCGTGGACAAGAAAATGAAGGAAACCATAGAAAAGGTTACGCGGAATTGGGGCGGAAAATTCTTTTTTGAAATGGGAACTGCTTGGAAAAGCGCGGTTAAAGACTGGAAAGCTAGGGGCGGAGTCGTTGTTCATTTGACGGCGTACGGAGAAAACATAGAAACAAGCGATGTTCTAAATAGAATTAGACGGTTAAGAAAAAAGGTTATGTTGTTGGTTGGGAGCCCGAAGGTTCCTGCAGAGTTTTTTTCAGACGAAGTGTCTAACTTTAACGTGGCAGT
>CAZZLA010000225.1:0-2205 GCA_964655035.1 uncultured Candidatus Bathyarchaeia archaeon
TCAGAAGCCGCTACACCGACAAGGAAACCATGGAAATCTTCACCATGGTCATGGCGGGAAAAATCAACAAGCAAATAGTCGCGGCGTTGCAGAGCCAAGGTGTGCCCGCTGTGGGCTTATCTGGCTTGGACGGTTCGCTGTTGAAGGCGGAGCGGAAGAAGCGCTTGATAATCGTTGATGAGCGCGGGCGGAAAAAGGTTATTGACGGCGGCTATACAGGGAAAATAACGGAGGTTAACGTTGATTTGCTGGGTTTTCTGCTTGAGAAAGGCTATGTGCCCGTTGTCACGCCGATAGCAATGAGTGAAGAGTTTGAACCGTTAAACGTGGACGGCGACCGAACCGCAGCTGTGGTTGCAGGCGCCCTCAAGGCAGACCGCCTAATACTGCTGACGGACGTGGAAGCTTTAATGCTGAAAGGCAAGCCTGTTCCGAAAATAACCGCGGAAGAAGCGGAAGAAGCGCTCTCCAGCATCGGGAAGGGCATGAGCACCAAAGTGCACGCGGCTTTGGAAGCGCTGAATCAGGGCGTCAAAGAAGTATTAGTGACATCAGGCGTTCGACAACAACCCATCTCCTCGGCTTTAAAGCATGAAGTTGGCACGGTGATATCAAATGAGTGAGTTCGACATAATCAACTTTGAAAATCGGTTAATGGCAAACGTGTTTGCCAAGCGCCCCGTGGTGATAACCCGCGGCAAAGGCGCGTTAGTCTGGGACATAAACGGCAAAGAATACATAGACTGCATGGGCAGCTACGGCGTCGCTCTGCTTGGGCATTCGCACCCGAAAATTGTGGAAGCCGTTTGTAAACAGGCGGAGACGCTTATCTCCTGCCACGCGAGCCTCTACAACAACAAGCGAACCGAGTTCTTGCAGAAACTGGTGAGCATAACGCCGAAAGGCTTGAACAAGGCGTTTCTCTCGAACAGCGGCGCCGAATCGGTTGAATGTGCCCTAAAGCTGGCTCGAAAATACACGGGCAAGCCCGAGATAATTGCTTTGATGGGTGCGTTTCACGGGAAAACCATGGGCGCATTGTCCGCTACTTGGGACAAGAAATACCGTAAGCCCTTCCAGCCGTTGGTTCCCGAGTTCAAGCATGTTCCGCCTGACAACCTCGAAAAGCTAGCCGAAGCCATAACGGACAAAACTGCTGCCGTGCTTCTTGAGCCTATCCGCGGCGAAGGCGGAGTGCGGGTTCCTCCTGATGATTTCCTTCCAAGGGTCAGAAAACTCTGCGATGAAAAGGGCGTGCTCTTAATCTTGGATGAGGTGCAGACGAGTTTCGGGCGGACGGGCAAGTTGTTCGGTTGTGAGCACTGGGGCGTCACTCCCGACGTGATGTGCTTGGCTAAGCCGTTTGCTGGTGGCTTGCCCATCGGCATAACCGTAGCCAAAGAGCACGTCATGTCTGCCTTCAAGGTGGGCGAGCACTCCAGCACCTTCAGCGGAAGCCCCCTGGTCTGCGCAGCGGCGTGCGCCGCGGTTGACGTGTTGGTGAAGGAGAAACTTGTGGGTAGAGCCGCGAGTCTGGGCGAGTACTTTAAGGCTAAGCTGGAGGCGTTGCAGGCTAAGTACAAAATCGTGAAGGAGGTTCGCGGTCTAGGCTTGATGCTGGGTATGGAACTTCGTTACGATGTTCACAGCATAATCCTGAAAACGATGGACAAGGGTGTGCTTATCTTGGACGCGGGCAGAAACGTCCTGCGTTTCCTGCCGCCCTTGGTAATTGAGAAAGAGCAAATTGACAAAACTATATCTGTACTTGACGAAGTAATAGGGGAGGAAGAAAAATGAGCGAACAAGCAGTGCAGTTGCTAACTAACTTGCTGGGCATCTACAGCCCTTCAGGTAAAGAGGAGTCAATTGCTGACTTTCTTGTCGAAAAAATGAAACAGCTAGGTTTCCGCGTTAGAAAAGACGGCATCGGAAACGTGGTTGGCAAAATCGGAAAAGGCGAACCCACCATTCTTTTGTGCGGGCACATGGACACCGTTGCCGGACACGTATCGTTGCGGCTTGAAAAAGACAAGATATACGCCCGCGGCGCAGTGGACGCCAAAGGTCCCTTGGCAGCCATGGTTACAGCCGCAGCCACAGTCGCCCAAGACCCAACGTTCAACGCGAAAATTATCGTTGCCAGCGTGGTCGAAGAAGAAGCCACCAGCCGAGGCGTCAAACACCTGATAAAAGACGGCATCT
>CAZZLA010000226.1:0-482 GCA_964655035.1 uncultured Candidatus Bathyarchaeia archaeon
TGCGCCGTTGCAGAAAGCCACGGGGTACATCTGTACGTCCCGGACAGGGTGCATGCACACGTAATTCGAAACGAACGTGGCGCCGTCGCCTATCTCAGCCGCGCTCCTAGGCCGCACAAGCGTGTTCTCGCTCCACTGGTGAATCATCGTGAAATTCAGCGTAGCGCCTTTCTTAACGTAGATTTCCGACACGCCCAAGTGCGACGCCTTCGGAACACTTGAGTGCTGAACGCAGCTAGTGATTATGTTCGCCTTCGAACCATCCTCCGCGATTATGATGTTGTGAACGCGCTGCTCCAAGTTTTGTCGCGTGATCAGAAGGCACGACTGCAAAGGAAACGCTATCGTAGCGCCCGGCATAATCCGCATGAAGTAGCCGCCGCTCCAGTCCTCTGCCACCTTCCGCGTGAACTCGTCCTTGTTTTTGTCAACGAGTTTCCACATGTAATCGCTCAGCCAAGAGTATTTCTGCAAAGCCGCCT
>CAZZLA010000226.1:492-2194 GCA_964655035.1 uncultured Candidatus Bathyarchaeia archaeon
GCCTTCGTATCCATAAGCTCGATTTTTCCCTCAAACAGCTCGTTGACTTTCGAGTAAATTGTGGACTGATCCACATGGAAAAAGGTTCCTGAGCGGTCTTTCTCATCCGCTTCAATCCCCGCCTTGTATGTTTCCTCCAGAATCTTATGTGGAACCTTCATGAGTTCATTTTTCTTGATCAAACTTCCATCCTTCCATCGGTCTTATCCTGCAGGCTACACATTCTTCGTAGCCAAACTTCTTGATGTCCTCATAAATATGCGTAGGATGCATAAAACAGTGGAATCGTCCATCCAGCAGCACGCAGCCGTACTTGGCTTTAACGTAATCCAGTATGTCGCCCTTATGCGTGATTATCAACGCGGAACTGTCGCTGCGCTCCAAGTAGCGCTGTAGCTCACCCGCGATAAGCCGCAGGCTTTCAACATCCACACCAGAGTCAGGCTCATCCAGCAAGAGAAGTTTCGGCTTCAGAAAAATCAGCTGCAGAATCTCCGAGCGCTTGCGTTCTCCGCCGGAGAAACCCACGTTAATGTCCCTTTCCAAGAACTCAGTGAGCCTGAAAGCGTCTATGAGCGCTTTTTCCTCTCCGCTGAAGTCGTCAGAAGGCGCTTTTCCTAAACACAGCTTTAACAGGTCAGCAAGTTTCACGCCGGTAATCTCAGGTGGATTCTGAAAACTTACCACCATGCCTAGCCGCGCTCGTTCCTCAACGTTTTTATCTGTGATGTCAGTGTCCATGAAAAAGATTTTTCCCGAAACTACCTCGTGAGAGGGAAGCCCCATCAGCGCACTTATAAGCGTCGTCTTTCCAGAGCCGTTTGGACCGAAGAGAATGTGGCTTTCATGTCTCTTCAGGCTGAAAGTGACGTCTTTAAGGATGAGCTTGCCTTCGACTTTAACCGATAAACCCTTGACCTCAAGTATGTTCATGCCAATCAAGTATCAATCTTTTCAAAGGAAAATAAACCTTTTGAACGCCCTTGCAGCGCCTAGACCCGTGAACTGCAAGGAGTTCAATATGTAATTTCCTCACAATGAACTACTAAACATTCGGCTGCAACCCACTAAACTTATGCGCGCGCTAATTGGCTAGCAACAGAAAAGTTTTAAGTGAACTCGTACATCCTTTGGAGGATAATTAGAAGGCGCAACAAACGAAAGCTAACAGATTTCATTTAGCCCTGCATCACCGGAAAAGCGGGACTCTCGGAGGTTCATAGCAGTGGAATATGTTTTTCTTTTGATAGCTGTAACTTTCGCTTTTTCACTGGGACTGGGTTTCTTACTGGAGAAATATCTGAGGATGCCCTGGATGTTCTCGGCTTTATTCTTAGGCATCATTTTCTCTTCCTTCGGTCTCTTTCAGACAACCATCCAAGATGAAACGTTCAACGTGTTATCCACCATGGGGATGCTATTCCTGCTCTTCATTATAGGTTTTAATCTAGACATTGGACAAATGAAGCGATTTGGAAAACAAATTCTCAAAGGCGCCATTTTAATTATAGGTCTTGAAGCTAGCATTGTTGGAGCACTTCTTTTCTTCCTGTTTCCTGCGCAGATAGGTAGTTCTCCATTAGTTGCAATTGTTGTAGCGCTTTCCTTTGCAACTGTCGGAGAAGCCGTTCTTTTACCCATCCTGGCAAAATTCAACCTGCTTAAAACCAGATTTGGTCAACTTACTTTAGGAATAGGGACT
>CAZZLA010000227.1:0-2188 GCA_964655035.1 uncultured Candidatus Bathyarchaeia archaeon
TTGAACTGGACCTGAAGACAGAGCAACTATTTTCTTTAATCTGGAATTCACGATGTCTCGCGCTAAATGCTTGGCTTTCTCGTATTCCTGCACCTTCTCCAAAAGCTCAGGGTGTTTTGCTATTTCCTCCTTCATGTTTTCGAGGTAACGGCGAAGCTTAGGGTAGAAGTCTTCTGGAAGCTCTGATATCTGCCCCGCTATCTGCACTCGCTCTTTCCATTGAATCTTGTAAAGTTTGGTCGCGTCCAAGTTGTCGTCTTCACGGAAATGCGCAATACCTGACGCGGCAAGCTCCTGTGCCACCCAATGCTGAACTTCATACTCGTTTCCTTCTTCGAAAGGACCTGCTGATAACCCTGCAAGCGTGATTTCAGGATGATTCCTATCAGCTATTACTCTTACAAGTGAATTTTCAAAACAAAAATCCAACTTCTCAATATGCATGGCCATTTCCCCATTCTTCTACCTAGCGCTCTCGCTTCTACATTATGTCGCAGCACAAAATATAAGGAGAGCAGTTTAAAGGTTTAGACAAACTAATTTGAGAATTTTGGGGAGTTTGGAGTGTTGAGCCTTACGGCCAGAGACCACGCGTCCCTATTGCGTGGGCCACTCTTCCTACTCCAAGCATCAAAGCGGCTGTGCGCATGTCGCTTTCTTCTTTTCTTGATAGCTTGTACACGTCACTGAACGCCTTGGTTATCTTGTTTTCCAGCTTCTGGTTGACTTCCTTTAGTGTCCAGTGTTCTCTTGTTAAGTTTTGAACCCACTCGAAATAGCTCACCGTTACGCCTCCAGAGTTAGCTAGAATGTCAGGGATTAAGAACACCCCTTTTTCGTGAAGTGCTCTGTCAGCTTCTGGCGTTGTAGGTCCGTTTGCGCCCTCCGCCACTATCTTGGCTTTGATCTTGTCCATGTTACTTTTTGTTATTTGGTTCTGTAAAGCGGCGGGAATCAGTATGTCACATTTTGTCTGCAGCAGTTCCTCGTTGGTTATGTTGGTGCAGTTTTTGTAGTTTATCACTGAACCAGTTTTTTCTTTGTGGTCGTACACCTCAGAGGGCGCTAATCCGTCCACGCAGTAGATGCCGCCTGACGAATCGCTTACCGCTACGACTTTGCAGCCCATGCTGTGCATTATGCTGGCGGCGTTGTATCCGACGTGACCGTAGCCTTGCACTGCTACCGAGGCGTTTTTCATGTTTAGTTTTAAGATTTTGGCTGCTGCTTTCGCGCAGAGCGCCACGCCCAGCGATGTTGCGCACGTTCTGCCTTCGGAACCGCCTATCTCAACGGGTTTTCCCGTGACGCTTTCGGGAACGCTGTAGCCTTTAAGCTGGCTGTACGTGTCCATTATCCACGCCATTGTCTGCTCGTCCGTGTAAACATCTGGCGCTGGAATATCCCTGTGCGGTCCGAGGTATTCAAAAATTAGGCTTACGTATCTTCTGGTGAGCCTCTCCAACTCGCCCTGCGATAATTCTTTGGGCTTGCAGCATACTCCGCCTTTTGCTCCGCCGTAAGGAATGTCGGCGACCGCGCATTTCCACGTCATCCACATCGCAAGCGCGGTTACATCATCTATGGTTACGTCAGGATGGTATCTGATGCCGCCTTTGAACGGTCCTTTAACGTCCCAGTGTTGCACACGGATGCCGTTGAAGACGCCTATGCTGTGGTCATCCATTTTTATGGTGACAGAAACCATTAGCGAACGCTTAGGTTTTTTCAGTATCTCGTGTATTCCATGATCCAGGTTCAGTTTTTCAGCGGCAATTTTCAACTGTTCCAACGCGACGGTTAGCGCGGTGTGATGAGCCATAAAACATCACTGTAAGTTAGGTGTCCACCTTGAGCTATTAAGAATTGCTTTTCCGCGCTGTTGCTCTGGGTTGACTGCCCCTCCCTTTTATATAAAAAAATTGGTTATGGTAAAGAATTATTGGCATCGCAAATTTTCTTGGAAATAAGTCTGGCTCGGCTGAAAAATTGCGTAGAAAAGAATTATTGGATTTCTAAAAACAAAATGGAGGCTGGAAGGTTTTATTCTTCCAAGACCGCGTTCGCTTCGTCGCTGTAAGCGTCCATCACGTAGGGTATGCCTGAGATTTTCGATGCTTCCTCTGTTAACGCCATAAGGTCCTTGCGGGATAAGGTTGAGAGTCTAAAGTTTCTGCTTCCAGCCATC
>CAZZLA010000228.1:0-1490 GCA_964655035.1 uncultured Candidatus Bathyarchaeia archaeon
ATAAAAACGGGTTACACGAATTTAGCCAAGCGGTTTGACAGCAAATTAACAAGTGCCAGCGATGGAATCGGGAAGCAGGTTGGAGAAGGATTTAATGAGCAAGCAGATATGCTGAAGGAGTTCCACGCAAGCCTTGTTGACAGATTTGACACTAGACTGTCGGAAGTCAGTGACGGATTGACAAGGCGAATTGCAAAAATGGAAGATAACATGCAGAAATATTCACAAAGAGTCAAGAAAAGCACAATGGCCATCGCGAAGCAAGAAGCTGAAATAGCAGACATAAAAATGAAGCTTGCAACGATAGAAAACGAGTTTGTCCAACCAAAACCGCAACTCACAAGCCAGAGCAAAACCGAAGACGTGAGGGGAATAGGCGAAAACACAGGGAACGAGCTGAGAGAAATGGGCATAACAAACGTAGGCGAACTAGTTTTGACAGACCCGAAGGCGATTGCGGAGAAAACTGACATGTCCGAAAAAACCGTTGAGAAACTGCAGGGAAGAGCCCAGCTGCAAATGGTTCCAGGCGTAAACGAAAAAGACCTGATCTTGCTGGAAGAAGCCGAAGTCATGAATAGACAAGACCTGGCTAAACAAGAACCGATCGACCTAGGCAAGAAAATAAACGCAGCATACAAGGTCTATTTTGAGGAAGGAAAACTCGCAGAAGGCGAGAAACCAACAATCGAGGAAATAGACTCCTGGATAAAATTCGTAAAAGCCTAACCAGCCGAAAAGAACAAAACGCTTCAAACGCGCGTACACGTGGATTCAGGCTAACAATCCACGCCCATTATTTGTTCAGAATATTTTCTAAAATCGCTTTCGTTTTCAGTATCTGTTCCCTTGTGCACTTTCGGTTTAGCTCCATAGTTAGAGGTCCGCTGTACTCGTATTCCTGAAGTTTTTCCAGAAAAGCATTCAGCTTAGGCGTTTCAGCGTCGAATGGTCTGTGCGCGCGGTTGCTTATGTGAACGTTGCACATTTTGTTTCTGTACTTTTTAAGGAGGCTGAGGTTTGTCCTGTGGCTTCGGCGTGGCAAAAATCAAGTGTCACGCCCATGGCTCCGTCGTCCACGACGCCCCGTATTTCTTCAAGTTCTGTTACGTTTTTGCCGTAGCCGCTTGAATCGGAAGAGAGGTTCTCCAAAGCCAGCTTCACGTTTAGACTTTTTGCATAGGCGGATAGCTCTTCGAAAACTTGTGCTAGCACCAGCTGTCGTTGCGCCTCAGGTATTTTCCGAGCCACGTTCGAGTGGACAACCATAATCGGCGCGTGCAACATTCGGGCAAACTCCAGAGAAATCTTACCGTAGTAGACTGCCCTGTGAACCTCGACTTCGTCCTTAACATGCAGCGTGGCAGCGTGCAAGGTGAGGCACTTCAACCCGTAAGCGTCAACAAGACGTTTCGCAGCATAAACTGAAACATCATCTTCAACCGCCACGCTTTTCGTGTTAAAATCCAAATTCTCAAAACCCAGTTGTT
>CAZZLA010000228.1:1511-2183 GCA_964655035.1 uncultured Candidatus Bathyarchaeia archaeon
ACAGCGGCTATGTTCTCGTCTAAGGGGAGTTTCGAAAATATGCCGTTGGACAGGCTCAGCCTCAAATCGTTTCCACTCTTCGGAATATACCTATTGAAAAACTGCTCGCGTGAAATATTACTTTTTTCAGGTGGTTCCTGCATAAAAAACCGAAAAAATTTAAGGCGCTGCCGGCTACTGCGCATAAGTCGCAAAAAGAGCAGATGCATAGTGGACTTAGCTACTATTCTCTTGATTGCGTTAGGTTTTGCGATAGACGCTTTTGCAGTTTCAAATGCGCACGGCATGACAGTTCAAAACCGCAGAGTTACCACTGGACTAACGATGGCTGTTTCTTTTGGCGCGTTTTAGGCTTTCATGCCAATTTTAGGCTGGCTGGCAGATTTAAGCTTCATAAAATTAATCGTGGTTTTGACAATTGACTAGCGTTCGGGCTCTGGGCATTTATAGCGCGCGCGTGGAAAAATGATTTACGCCGCGAAAACTGCGTCAAAAGAAGATAGAGAAAACTTGCGGTTTCTGCTCTGCTACTTCTTTCAGTCACAACAAGCATCGACGCATTAGCTGTCGGGCTAAGTGTCTCATTGCTGAAAGTTTCCATAACCGAGCCCGTTGTTGTTATTGGCGTGGTCACCTTTGACATAGCTTTTGCTGGTTTCAATTTCGGCAACA
>CAZZLA010000229.1:0-2167 GCA_964655035.1 uncultured Candidatus Bathyarchaeia archaeon
GGAGCCGTTTGGGGCGTAAACATCGATGTCATCCCAAACATGAAAGACAAACGGATTATCAAACTGCAGAATCTGATTGCTAGGCAATGCTTCAGCCTCAGAGGCGGAATGCACGACACCCTTATCCGACGCGAAGCTGTGGAAGACATCAAAATTCCAGAACAGCTGCATGCTTACGAAGACGCGTACATAATCAACTGGATAAAAAAGAAAGGGTACCAAACAGTTGTCGGTGACGACGTTTATTGTTTACATTTTAAAGCACCCGGAAATTGGAGTTTGCAGAACGGCGTTTCTCAAGCCATTGTAGAATTCAGGTGCGGGCTTGTTTACTCTCACATGTACGAGTACATGTTCTTTTACCCAGTTTTCATGTTTCACTGGTTAATCCAGCTTGCCGTTCAAGGCGTGAAAGGGTTTTCATCGCTTTAGCGCGGTCCAAAGATGATCGGATAACGGACGCGGCAAAGCTTTTTCCCCGTCTTTTTGCTTTAGAACACGTTGTTCCTTGTTTTCCGTGAACTCGCCGATAACCGAAGCCTGAATCCGTTCACGCTTCAAAGCGCGTACAATCTGACTGGCGCTTTTTGCTTCCACCGAAATGAGCAGTGCGCCTGATCCAATCAGTTGTAAAGGGTCTATTTGGAAGTGGCTGCAGATTTCGGCGGTTTCGGGCTGGACAGGAATTGCTTCTTCGAAGACTTTTACGCCCACGTTTGAGGCGTCTGCCATTTCGTGGATTCCCCCCGCTACACCGCCTTCGGTAGGGTCGTGCATGGCGTGGATGCCGCCTGTTCGGCAAGCGGTCAACGCGTCTTTTACAACGCTTATCTGGTTCCAGAAGTTTTTGGCTTTTTCCAACACCGCGGCGCTCAGGGTTTTCTGGAGTTCTTTTTCTCTGTCAGTCGCCAGGATTGCGGTGCCTTCTATGCCTGCGCTTTTGGTCAGGATGAGCTTGTCGCCGAGTTTTGCGCCGCCCGCTGTTACGTAACCATTTTTTTCCGTCATGCCCATTATGCAGCACACGACTATAGGGTTAGCTAAGCCAAGCGTGGATTCGCAGTGTCCTCCCACTATGGCTATGCCCAAGTCTTTGGCTGCCTCGTTCATCTGAGTGCTTATGGCTTCCACGAGTGTTCTCTCCGCATTTTCAGGAAGCAGCATGCAAGAAAACAGGAAGGCGGGTGCAACGCCGAAAGTGGCTACGTCATTAGCGTTCACGTTTACGGCTAGCCAACCGATTCGCTCAACCGCGCCAGTAATTGGGTCCATGGAAACGACTAACGATTTGTCTCCTAAGTCTAAAACTGCGCCGTCGATTCCTGCTGAAGGACCTACAACGACTTCTTTGCGTTCAGCGCCCAAGTTTTTGAAAACAACTTCTTTTAGTATATCAACGGGAATTTTTCCAGGCGGCAATTTCATGACTATATCCTCTGTTAAATCTGGCTTTTAAGCTGTGGGAAGATACGCAACATAGCATGCATGATTGGCACGGCGATTATTAGACCGACGAGCATCTGAATTGTGTTTATGGGGACCTCTGCCAGAGCAACGCCGAAGGATAAGCCAAGCGCTAATTGCTCATAAAAGAAATAGCCTGCCACCATCTCTAAACCTCCAACTATGACTGCGATGACGGCGCACAAAGTGACGTTTCGGATGTATTTTTGAAGTTTCAGGTTTAGGAAACCGACGATTGCTCCTTCTATCCCCTTAATTATCAGTGTACCTGGCGCGAACACACCGAAGCCTAAGTAAATATCACCAAGCATTGCGCCTATTCCTCCTGAAAGAGCACCAACTGAGAGGCCAAAAAGTAATGCTGCAATGTAGATGGTTGTTTCTCCAACGTTGAAGTAGCCAGATGTGGCAGGTATGGGTATAGGTGGAATCTGTGAAGTGACTATAAACACGAGCGCAGCGAATACTGCAGCAAGAGTCAATTTAACTGTGACTCCGAATTTACTGTATTCTTTCTTCATTGACTTCGCGTAGTTAATTTGGCTGTCCAATATAAAAGCATCATTATTATCAAATTTTACCCTTTATATAAGGGTAGGGGGCTCTCTTCCGAGGACCTGCTGTTTTGGAAGGGGAAAATCTAAATGGGAGTGCACTGCTTGATATAGCCAGTTGAGAGTTGACGGTTATGAGTGAAAAAGAA
>CAZZLA010000230.1:0-2162 GCA_964655035.1 uncultured Candidatus Bathyarchaeia archaeon
TTGATTAAGGATCGGGTGCTTGGAGACAAGTTTTTCTCTGAAGAGTTGGAGGCTTACTGGCAGGAGCTGAAAATGAGGGTTAAGGAGAAAGGAGCTGACGGCAAGATGTTCTATTGGGATTTCATAGGCGCAGATACTTACGAGGAAACGGTGAACCGTGCGTTCTTGGCGAGTTTCTTGATTTCGTATGGTTATGCGACGCTTGTGATTCGTCCATTGGAGGAGGAGGTTTTCATTAAACCCTTTGATAAGCCTAACACGAAGATTCAGTCACAACAGTCAGTTTCGATTCCAATTGCGGTGACGTATGAGAACTGGCAGAAGTGGGAGAGAGGCGAGTTGGATTGAGAAAGAAGACGAAGGGAATTTACGCGAGCAAAATAAAGCGTGCCACGCACATGCTGTTTTACAGGCGACATCAGAAACCGGGTGTGAAAGGCTGGGAGTTTCACAGGGCGTTGGGCGCTGATTACCCGAAAGTGTTGGAGGTTCTGGATGATTACTTGAAAAGCTTGGATTTGATGGTTAAAACCGTTTTTGAAGAAGAGAAAACGCCTGTTGGGAAGCCAACGTTGGAAGAACTGAACAGGGCACGGTTTTACGTGACGTTGCGGGGTGAGTTGACGCCGAAAGAGGCTAAGATGATTGGCTGGCGAATAGATGACTTGGCGGGTTTAGCTGTGACCATTTCGTACATAATCAGCAAGAAGGGGCAAGCACCACGCAAAGATATTGAGGAACTTTTGAGCGAGAAGCTTCCAGGCTGGAAGGTTGGCATTAACATTGACCGTTACATTCGCTATGGATACCTGCAACAGGACGATAATGAACAGTTGTATTTGGATTGGAGAACGCGTGCGGAAGTGGATGAGAAAGCGCTAATTGAGATACTTCTCCGAAGCGAAGCGCAGACGACTTTGCCTTCTGAAAGCGCAGAGGAAAAGGAAGGCGTTGGAGAGCAGGAAAACGAGTGAGGACTCTAGCGCTTGGAAAAGCTTATACCCCCTCTATATATAGCTTGAAGCCGAGAGTGAACTTGACTTTTTTTCAGATACAATGCAATTCCAGAAAAAACAGGCATTTCCGGCTTAATTGTGCCTACGTTTCTTGAAGTAGAGAAACGCTGTCAGCAGCGTAGCAATCATATATGGTGGCAAAACGATCCAGGCGTCAATTCTGGGATCTCAGGTGAAGACGTTGGTGTTGGTGTAGGGGTTGGTTCTGGAGAAGATGAAGTCTCTACCTCACTACGTGACTGGGTGTCTACTGTAAAATATCGCCAGTAATAGTGGACTTTTCCGTTTTGGTCTTTTCCGCCAGCCGTAACTTTGTGAGAGCCGTCAGATAGTCCTAACAAAACGGTTTCCGCCGTATATATCTCATTTTCCAGCTCATCCTTCGTGTATTCGGATATTGGAACAGTAACATTCGCGTTTCCTTCAAGGCTGTAAAACATCTCAACTGTTTCTATATCGAGGTCCCATTCTTTCTTGTAATACGAATAGACAGTAACACTGAATATTAGTAGAATTTCGTTTACGGAGTATGTTGTTTCAGTGAGAGAGTTGAAACCTACAGCTATCGGCACATCATTCGCATTCGCCAAATTCACGGATTTAATGCCCAATACCACACTTGAGATTAAAAGTGCCGAGATGAGTGCCAATGCTGTTTTCTTCACAGAATCTTCAAATAATAATTGGTTAAACTATTCCTTAGCTTTTGCGGTTACTTGTCGTTGTGCATAAGATATGGCTTACTCCAAAACACTTGTCAACGACGTTTAATCGCCTAGCCGCCTAAAAGACGTGCTCAGGTGATGCTGACGTTTTGAATGTCGAAGTATCGTTTTGCTAAAAAGCGCAGGCGTTCCGCGTTTTTGCCGTTTTTGCCTATGGCGACGCCCTTGTCCTTCGGGTTTACCGTTACGACCGCCATCTTTTTTCCGTCCGTTCGCTCGGTTATGCGCACTTCTCTGACGGCTGCGGGTTTCAGGGCGTTCTTGATGAACTGCACCGGGTCTTCCGAGTACTCGATTATCTCATGTTTTTTACCCGTCATCCTTTCCAGCGTGTGGATATTTCTGCCGCCCCTTCCTATGGCAACGCCCACTTCTCCTTTGTTCACGATGAATATCGCCCGGTCCTGTTCTTCGTCGATTA
>CAZZLA010000231.1:0-2132 GCA_964655035.1 uncultured Candidatus Bathyarchaeia archaeon
TATCTTGTTTCCTTGAAGGTCTACGAGAACCAGTTCTCCAGGTTCCAGCGCTTCCATGCGTGCTCCAGAAGGTTTTATCAGAAACGTGTCTGTGCCGGGAATTCTGGCGCTTATGTTTCCGCTGGTTCCTCTTACCAACCCATTTTTATGCAGTTCCCTGCCTGCTTTCACCATTCTTTCGCTGATATCTTCAATTGCGTTTGTGCACATTTCTTGTTTCCTGCCTGTGAAGGGTTATCTGAACAGGTCTTTCTCTTTCGGTCTTGTGAGTTTAGTTGCCGACGCTTTTTCCGTTGCTTGATACTTGTACCCTCTTACAATGGCGACTGGTATGCCCTCGTTCGATTGCCCTATCACAAGCTCTGCCGCTGATGCTAATTCATCGGCAACAGCAGTTTGTTTTATTCTCAGCACGTAACCGAACAGGTCCTTTTCTCCGCGCCTATCCCTTATCGGTTTGAACCCTGCTACGCCTATTGCCACATTTATCTCCCCCATCCTAAAAGGGCGACCATGAGTGTCCGAAACAATCACGGCGACATCGCAACCCGTTTGGCTCTTTATTTCCTGCCTGATCCTCTCTGCTGAAGCCCTTGGGTTTTTAGGCAGCAACACCACGTTTCTTTCGCCTTCAACATTTGACCTGTCTACTCCAGCGTTTGCGCAAACTATGCCACTCTTGGTTTCCGTGATTATACTGTTGGGACCTATGCGCACAATCTCTTTCGTCTCTCGAAGAACTACCTCCACCAATTCAGGTTCTTTTTGGGTCTGCTGCGCTATTTCCCTTGCCCGCTCAGAAGGTGATATTTCGTCAAGGTTAACAACGTTCCCCTCGGCTTTAGAAACGGCAACATGAGTAACAACTATCACGTCCCCTCCCTGTAGAGGCGTGTTCTGCTTCTCAGCTGCTTTCCAGATTAGTTCAGCTATGTTATCGCCTTTCATAATTAATGGCAAATTCTCAACAGCAATTATTTCAACGGCGTTCACCGTTGTAAACCTCCCTTTCTTAGGCATGAATGGCTAACTCCGCAATAAGACTTAAGTTTATCTGCCTCAAGAAAACGCCTTTCGCGTAAATGTTATTTTTTTACTCGAGATTGCTAATCGATTTGTGCCAAGCAATCTATGGGCGGTTTCGGGAAGGTTTTAAAACAATATAAAGTCTATACATTTATTCAGAAAAGTTACTTCGCCGAAATGAAGGAACATCCAAACTTGGGAATCGAAAACCTCAACCGCATTTTCAATCCTAAGCGCATCGCCGTCATAGGCGCAAGCGAAAGAAAAGACTCTATAGGCGCCAAAATCTTCAGCAACCTTATAAGCGCAGGCTATGCTGGCACGGTTTTTCCTGTAAACCCTTTCAGGCAGACTGTGCAAGGACTAACAGCTTATCCTAGTATCAGCAAGGTTCCTAGCAAGATAGATCTCGCGGTCATAACGACACCAGCACACATAGTCCCGCAGATAGTCGAAGAGTGTGGAAAATCTGGAGTTGCCGCGGTCATAATAATCTCAGCAGGCTTAAAAGAAATAAGCGAAGACGGCACAGACCTCGAGAAGCAGGTTCTGGAGCAACAAAAAAAGTACGGCATGCGCATAATCGGACCCAACAGTTTCGGAGTGATTAGACCGAAAATCAATCTCTACGCCACTTTTGCCGATAAGCAGGCGCGACCTGGGAAAATCGCGTTCATTTCCCAAAGCGCCGCTTTATGTGCTTCAGCTTTGGACTGGGCTTGGGAAGCTCAGGTTGGTTTTAGCGCTGTGGTTTCCACAGGTTCATTACTTGACGTTGACTTGGGAGACTTAATTGATTACTTTGGAATCGATGCCCAGACAAGAAGTATCCTGGTTTACGTTGAATCAATTAAAGACGGGCGAAAATTCATGAGTGCCGCTCGTTGTTCCGCCCGAACCAAGCCTATCGTGCTGATTAAAGCTGGACGTTTCAAGGAAACCCGTCAAGCCACACTATGCCATAGCGGCTCCTTAGGCGGAGAAGACGCGGTCTATGACGCTGCTTTCAGACGTGCTGGCATAGTTCGTGTTGAGGCTATCCGTGACCTTTTCAACTGTGCAGAAGCTTTGGCTATGCAGCCGCATCCGACTGGTCCAAACTTGAC
>CAZZLA010000232.1:0-2127 GCA_964655035.1 uncultured Candidatus Bathyarchaeia archaeon
CTAAACTGCTGGTTCGCGTTTAATGCATTTTTGCTGTGTTATAGTATTAGAAACATCTTGCTTTAGCATTGAGTTTATATTAAAATGCGAAGATAGTATTAGCTCCTAAGGTGAGGTTAACTGAAGGCTTTGATTCTCGCAGGCGGATTCGCCACTAGATTAAGACCATTAAGCTGTACCAGACCCAAAACCCTTTTCCCGATAGTCAACAAACCGCTTCTACAGTGGGTTTTCGAACGCCTCGCCAAAAACAACATCAAAGAAACAATACTCGCGGTTAACGGACTAACCGAGTTCTATATAAAAAAACAGCGTATCCCAAAAAACGGCTTACGCGTAAAATACTCCATTGACCCACCCAAAACACCGCTAGGCACCGCAGGACCCGTAAAAAAAGCAGAGAAACTCCTAGGAAACTCGGAACCCTTCCTCGTGCTGAACGGCGACATATTCGAAGACGCTGACTACGGCGAAATCATAGAAAAACACCGGGAAACTCACGCTACAGCCACCATCGCCCTCTGCGAAGTCGAAGACCCAATCAGATACGGCGTAGCAGAAATGGCAGCTGACAACCGCATAACGCGATTCGTGGAGAAACCAGCCAAAGGCACAGCCCCAACCAACCTCATAAACGCAGGAATCTACGTTCTCAGCCCCGAAATCTTCGCCCTTATTCCGAAAGGAAAAAAGGTTTCGATGGAACGCGAAATCTTCCCGAAACTGGCGGAACAGGGAAAACTCTACGGATACACCATCCATGGCTTATGGATTGACATCGGCAAACCCGAAGAATACCTACAAACAAACAAAACCATCTTGGACAAGCTCGCTAAAACCCAAAAACCCAGAAACACGAGGTATGAAACACAAGCGCCAGTAGCACTCGACAAAGGCGTAACCATCGGCCAAAAATCTGTCATAGGACCATACGCCATCCTCGGAAAAAACGTCAACATCGGAAAAAGCGTCCACATAAGAGACACAGTTGTCTTCCCAGACGCACGAATAGATGATTATGCCTCCATAAACGGAGCAATAATAGGCGAAAACGCCGAAATCGGAAAAAAAGTCAAAATAACCCAAGGCTGCATCATCGCAGACCAAGCAAAAATCAACGACAAGATCTCGCTCACAAACGGCACAGCGGTCTGCCCAGCCAAAGAAATCACAGGAAACATATTAAAATCCACAATCATCTGTTAAAAAGGAGACCAAAACAACATGACCCCAAGAAAGCTTTTCGGAACAAACGGCATCCGCGGAACAGTTAATAAAGAACTAACACCCGAAAAAGCCACAAAAATAGCCTCGGCAACCGGAACATTCTTCAACAAAAAAAACCTTCTACTCGGCTGTGACGCAAGAACCAGCGGACCAATGCTCGCCAAAGCAGTCATCGCAGGCTTAACAGCCACAGGATGCAATGTGTACTTCGCCGGAATGGCACCCACACCCGCACTCCAGTACGCCGTGAAAAACCACTGCATGGGTGGCGCAGTAATAATCACCGCTTCGCACAACCCGCCTGAGTACAACGGCATAAAAGTCATCTGGAACGACGGCATAGAAATCTCACACGAGCAAGAAACTGAAATAGAACGCATCTATTTCGAGGACAAACCCGTATTCGCGGAATGGGATAAACTAGGCGCAGAACACGATTTCGCCGTGGCGAACGACGAGTACGTTGAAGCCGTAAAGAAGCATGTGAACGTCTCCGAAATAGCAGAAAAACATTACCACGTCGTGGTGGACGCAGCTAACAGCGTAGGCAGCCTAGCAGCACCAAGGCTTCTGCGCGAACTCGGCTGCAAAGTCACCACCGTCAACGCGAATATCGACGGAACTTTCCCGGGAAGAATGCCGGAACCACGTCCGGAAAACCTAAAGGAACTGGCAACGGCCGTGAAGGCAGTGAACGCAGATTTCGGCGTGGCATTCGACGGTGATGCTGACCGATCCATATTCGTTGGCGAGAACGGAGAAGTTTATTGGGGAGACAAAACCTTCGCATTGATTGAGAAGGCCTTTTTGATTGAAAATCCAAAAGAGAAGATTGTTACCCCTGTGAGTTCTTCAACGCTTATCAAGGACGTTGCCGAAGAGTACAAAGGCGAAATCGTG
>CAZZLA010000233.1:0-2101 GCA_964655035.1 uncultured Candidatus Bathyarchaeia archaeon
CGAGGCTGAGATGTGCGGGAACGGCATCCGCTGCTTCGCCAAGTACTGCTATGAGAACGGCATCGCGCGAAAGTCGGAGCTGGTTGTGGAGACGTTGGCTGAGAATAAACGGGCATGGTTAACGGTTGAAAACGGCTTAGTCCAGTCGGTTATGGTTGACATGGGCGTGCCAGTGCTGGAACGCAGCAAGATTCCGATGCTGGGCGAAGGCACCGCCGTAAACGAAGACTTGCAGGTCAAGGGAGAAACGTTCAAGGTGACCTGTCTTTCGGTTGGAAATCCCCACTGCGTCGTATTCGTTGACGCCGTAGACGATTTTCCAGTGCAGTGTGTCGGCTCGAAAATCGAGACTCACCGCGTTTTCCCCAAGAGAACGAACGTGGAGTTTGCTCAAGTTTTGAGTGAGAACGAGGTGAAAGTTCGTGTTTGGGAGCGGGGCTGCGGAGAAACCTTGGCTTGCGGTACAGGTGCCTGCGCCACAGTCGTGGCTGGCAACCTGCTCAAGAAGCTCGGCGGCAAGGTCCGTGTTCATCTGCTGGGCGGCGATTTGGAAGTTGAATACGCAGACCGCTTGCTTCTGAATGGGCCTGCAGAGAAAGTTTTTGAAGGAACACTGTTCTAAAGGAGAGTGTGTGATACCAAAATGGACTTTGAAGTTGCTGACAGAGTAAAGAGGCTTCCGCAGTACCTTTTCGCCGAAATAGAGAAGACCATGAAAGAAAAAAAGGCCCAAGGTGTCGACCTTATCTCCCTAAGTATTGGTGACCCTGACCTTCCACCACCACCCGTGGTGATAGACGCACTTAAAGAGGAAGCGGCAAACCTGAAAAATCACAACTACTCCCTCAGCCAAGGCGAACCTGACTTCAGGCAAGCCGTGGCATCGTGGTGCAAGAAACGGTTCCGCGTCGACCTCAGCCAAGACGAGGTTATCGCGCTTTTAGGCTCGAAGGAAGGCTTAGCGAACATCGCACGGGCTTTCGTGAACGCGGGCGACTGCGTGCTCGTGCCCGACCCAAGCTATCCTGTTTACAACAACGGTAGCACCATACTGAATGATGGCATTCCTGTTCCCATGCCGCTGCTTCAGGAAAACGGCTTCAAACCCGACTTCGAATCTTTATACCCTGAGAAAGTCAATATGATGTTCCTGAACTACCCGAACAACCCTACAAGCGCCACGGTGGACAAGAAGTTTCTGAAGCACGCGGTGGAGTTCGCACGGGAAAACAGCATCATCCTCTGCTACGATAACGCGTATTCGGAAATAAGTTTCGACGGGTACAAGGCGCCCAGCATCCTAGAAATTGACGGTGCCAAGGATGTGGCGGTTGAGTTTCACTCGTGCTCGAAGACTTTTAACATGACGGGCGACCGCATAGCTTTCGCGGTGGGAAACAAGCACCTCATTAGCGGGCTTGCCAAGGTTAAGTCGCAAATCGACTCGGGACCGCCCGTTTACATCCAAAACGTGGCTGCGAAAGCCTTAGCCAGCTACAAGAGTGCTGAACCGCCGGATTTCCTTAAGGAAAACAACAGGATTTACGCTGAAAGGCGTGATGTGCTGGTTGACCGCTTGTGCAAGTTGGGTTTCATGTGTGAAAAGTCGAAAGCCACGTTTTACGTTTGGCTTAACTGCGGCTCCAGCTCAATTGAGTTTGCGGCTAAGTTGCTCAGCGCTGGCGTGGTGGTGACTCCTGGCGTGGGCTTCGGGGCGCATGGGGAAAACTACGTGCGGTTTTCTTTGACTCAGCCGAAAGAGCGGATAATTGAAGCCTCAAAAAGAATCGCCTCGCTTTTAGGATGTGCTGTCGCAGCGTAGAACCGTGCTTTCTGCTGGCGCCTCTTTTTTCTGGTGAGGAGACTTATAGCTTATATATTGATGTATACTTATGCTGTTGGCATGAGTCCCAACAAAATTAGCTTCGAAGATTCCTTAATGACTGAGGTTGTTGAAGCTGGAAAATGCGTAAGTTGCGGCACATGCGTGGTTGCTTGCCCTTTTGCCTGTTTGGCCCTAGAAAAAGAAACCCCGAGCTTAGTGAAGGAATGCAAAGTCTGCGGAATATGCGCCCAAGTTTGTCCCAGATACCAGTGGACG
>CAZZLA010000234.1:0-2076 GCA_964655035.1 uncultured Candidatus Bathyarchaeia archaeon
CGAAGAAAACAGCATAGATGTAGTTCATGGAGTTTGCGTTATGGTTGAAAGGAGACGCGACATCTTCGGTGCTTTCTAATGACTAGGTGCGCCCTTTTTAATGCGAGAAAATTCTTGGAACTAAACATTTAGGTTGCATGAAAAAGCGTGCGCATTCTAAGTTTAGCGCCCGCGCTGCATTTTCGATAAATCCGTACTTCCTCTAATCCTTAGTGAAAAGGCATCGGCTTGGGTAGTAGCACAGGCGCCTTGAGAAAGGGAAGGGTTACTGTTGCAAGGACGTTTCGAAAGTGGCACATAACTCCACTAACTGAAGTCCTCGGCTCTCTCCTCTCTTCATTAGTCAAGTCATTCTTAAGATTCCGTCAAAAAAAACGACTTATAGCTCTGTGATAGTTATCGCCGAAGCCGGGCATATTGCTTCTACTTTACGAGCTAAATCTATCTTCTCGTCGTTAAAAGTGCCTGCAGACTTTGACTTATTGAGCGATCCTCCGACTACCAGCGATTTGTTCAGAAACAAGGATCTCGCAAGCTTGGCATAAGCCTTTTCAAAAAGCCCTTTTGGAGGGGCAGGCTCAAAATGTATTGAATCCATAGAGTAGCAGTATCCACACCTTTTACATTTGCTTCGGTCAACTTCAATTCTATACTTAACCATCCAACGGCCTCCAAAGCCACTATTACTGCAATCCACAATATAATGACAAAACCCGAACTTCAAAGTATTCAGATAGTGAACGTGCTTGTTGGTTGGCTAAATTAAAACTTAATCCCAAACCCAAACATACTCATATAGCGCACGCCCTAAGTTGCTGGGGGGCAGATCGCCAACCATTTAAACAGAAACAGCTATTCTAGTACGAGAAAGTGTTGCCTGCTTCCAGCCAAAAAGAAAAATCCGCTTCCAACGTGGAAAACCTTGGTAAAAAACTTGATGAGATAATCAACAGGCTTGACCTTCTTGAAAAAATAATTCTTGAAAACCCTGAATACCACGGGGCGGCTGCAGCAGTGGGACTAGCTCGGCTTAGTATAGGTGTGTATGGTGAACCTTTGAAGCTGGCTGAGCGCTTGAAGAACGCGGAGAGATATTTGCGTCAGAAACAGATTGCACAAGATGAATTTTCACGGTGTATAATTCAAGCTCTAGCTGTTAAAGGCGCTTTGAATATTTCAGCAATCACGCGGCAGGTGACTGCGATGCGGGGGAAAGCAAGCAGGCGCATAGTGCGTGAAAGAGTGCTAAAGCTGCAGGCGCAAGGCTTCTTGCGGAAGAATGAGGGCAAGGTTCCCACTTACGAGTTGGTTAAGCAGACTGACCAGTAACGTGGCCACTTTTGCGCAGAACACCTAACTAGAGTGACCAGTCTATAATGTGTTTGAGGTGAAAAATATGACACATGATGAAGGAAAAAAATTTGGAAAGATAGAAGCGGAAAACGTTAAGGAGATACTTGGCGTTGTTTCCTCTGAAATTCCAGCGATGATCAAAAGCATTCTGTCCTCGGTGTTCTCTGAAGAGGCTGGTAGAAACATGGGTAAAGCTGCGGCGGCTTACTACAAGGAGCTGAAGGAAGGCGGGTTGCCTGAGCCAGTAGCAGTCAAAATGACTGAAGAGTACATGCGAACTTTCACGAGCCTCGGCGAAATGCTTAGAAGTGCTGGAAAAGGCGGTTGGGGTCCTCACGGAGGAGATGAAATAGGAAGACACATTGAAAAGCGCATTCACAGCAAAATGCGTGAGGAAGAGGAATAACCCCCTCTTTCATACAAATGTCGGTTGATTATCAATGAGCGCAGTTTCAGTATTTACCACGGTGTTCAAGTCGATTCCGCACTTGGCAATAGTGGTCCTTAATTTGCTTTGGATGTATGTGACTCTAGGCAGAAGAGTACGCAAGACTAGACGCGCCTTTGAGAAACAACTCATACAGCAAGGCATGTCAAAGCAGGACGCGGAGCAGTTGAGCGTGTGCTTTGAAGATCTTAAAGACAGCATCACGGGCATGTTCAGAGAAGGAATAGTCGGCAACATGCATTTCCAGACGAAGTGAATAAGATGGCGTGACCAGC
>CAZZLA010000235.1:0-2074 GCA_964655035.1 uncultured Candidatus Bathyarchaeia archaeon
GCTTTCTCGACGTTCCGTAGACGAATAGGGTTCGGAGAAGGAATAGATACAGAAAAGGTGTCAGCAAGCATGGCCGAAGGTATCCTGGAAATAAAACTTCCTAAGCTTGAGCCCAAGCCTAAAAAGAAACCCAAAAAGATAACACCCAAATAACCCCTTTTTTTTAATTAGCTATTTGACTGGCCCGTTCAAACAAGTACACACTTGCTTTCTAAATTATGGTTTAGTGCGCGCTATGTTTAAGTATGAGACTGGCTGTATTCTTAAATGGTATATCAATTAGTGCATAAAGCCAAAAAAATATTGGGTTTGCGGGTGACATCTCCACTTGGTCTTAGGTTCAAACAAACCCCGGTCTGCAGAACAAAATTTTAGCGAAGAAATTAGGAAAAAAAGGGGATTTCGCGGGAGATATCACCACTGTTTTCCATAGCGGTTGTCAAAGGTTGAGGGTGAAGGTTAATATCGCGAGTTCTGCAATAAAACAGTTGCAATGGTCAAGGATGAATGTGGCATCTGCCAAAGAGTACTTCGTGTGTCTTACATGCGGCGTTGCCAGAGGTGCAAGCGGCTGTTCTGTCGGGATTGCATGGTGCCTGACGTCTCTACGGGAGACCCAACCGCGATGCTGTGCCTGCACTGTGCGAGGCGGGCGGTTTCACCGCGGTCACGTTCAAAGTACAGTGGGCTTACGGGTCACTTGAAGTTCAGGGGCTCTTTCACCAGTGTTGTTAAGCTTTCTTTTGCTCGGATAGATGGGTTAATCAGCAGTAATCTTCCGATGAGCGCGTATAGGAATGAAAAGTGGTGGGGTAACTCCGCCTCAACGTCTCATGTGCGGGCGTGGTTGGATGCGGGTTGGGAGGTGCAGGAAGTAAACCTGAAAGAGGGCTTCGTGGTTTTCAAGAAGGTTCGGCAGGTGCCTTTCAAAAAGGGCAAACGCGCCAAGAACAGGATTGATAAGCCGTTTAAGCCTGTTCCCGTTCGCATGTCGAGGCGGAAGCCGCCGTCTAATACGAAGGTGTCTCAGCTTTACGCTCGTATCAAGAATCTGGAGCGCCAACGGGCTGAAAAACGGAGAAACATTAGGGGTCTTAAGCGTAGACCGCAGCATGAGAAGAAGCTTTTCAAGCCCGATGAAAAGCAACAATAATCAGTGAAGGCATAAAAGTGTTTTGAGGCGTGGTTACTTTGCTCGAGAGAACTGTCGGCTTGGAAATCGAGAAAGCACACACGAAGTTGAAGGCGCTTCTGCTTCAGAAGGGCTGCCGCTTAACCGCTGAGGAAGCGCCCACGCTCGTATCGGTCAAGCAGGGTTCGCTTTGGGGTATATCTCCGCGAACCGCCAAGAAAACGGTGGTTTACCACCTTGCTCCTGTTGATTCTGGAACGCGAATAACCTGTTCTTTCTCTCTGGCGTCGGACTGGAAAAACCTAACGGTAATCGGCATTGCCCTCGCCGTGGTTGTTGCGTCTCTGTGCTGGTGGATCGCCGTGGACTTGGATTCGTCTGTGAACACGCAGCAGTCGAGTTACTGGAGCTGGCTTGTCACGGTTGACAGCGGTTACATAAACTTCCAGACGGTGCAGATGTTAGCGGCTGTGACGCGTATGCTAGCTGTTTTCTTGGTGATTATTATAATCGTAGAAGCGGTGGTTGCCGTTTACGCATATTTCAGGATAAACGTGTTTGCAGAAGGAACTTTGAGCGAGTTGCGCTAGAGAAGCTTAAAATAGCTTTTTTTCATGAAACTAATGTCTAGCGGTCGTCGTTTAGTTGGTTTCGGACACAAGCCTTAGGGCAAAGTAATTTTTTATTCTTTGTTTTTGGCTTGTTCTTCATTTTTTGTTTTTCTCTATTGTGTTGTTAATGTTTGCTAGATTTATAGAGTTTTCATTTTTTCTGAATATTTGATTTTTTCACTTGTTGATTCGGGTTGGATGTTGAAAGCGCGGAAAAGCTTATAAGAATAGTTAGAAATATATAACTTAATGTTAAGTAAAAATAATAAAATATTAGAAATAGTTTGGAGGTTAAGATAGATGTTTGATTTCGGATGGTCTTTCTGGATGG
>CAZZLA010000236.1:0-2052 GCA_964655035.1 uncultured Candidatus Bathyarchaeia archaeon
CTTCAGCCTGTCCCATGTAGCCTCCGCCTGAAGTTTTAACGTCCATGTCCATCTGTTTCCAGACGTCTTCTCCGGCCTGCAGAAGCGGTTCCATGATTTTTTCGCGGGCGATTATCGGCTCAAAGATTTCCACGGGAACCATGTTTACTCTTACTCTGCCGACGCCGGGTTTAACGACGGCGCGGGCGGTGGCTGTTTTTCGTCTTCCACTGACAACTAGTACTTTCTTAGCTGGCATGTTTATTCACCTTGGTTCCATCCTATTTCCTTCGCCAATTCCGCAAGGGTGAAGTAGGGGCCTTTCAGTTTTGCGGCTTGGGCTTCTTTAAACGTGACCATCTGTTGGTCTTTAAGGTCTTCGGGCACGTTAATAAATACCTTCAGTTTTTTAAGCGCGTTTTTTCCTTTCGGCTGCTTGAACGGCAGCATACCCCGCACGGTTTTGCGCAGTATTCGATCTGGTCTTCTATAGTGAAATGGTCCTCTCCTGGGCGATCCGACTTCAAGGAACGTTTTGGCTTCGGCCACCTTGCTTTTCTTTTTTCCTGAAATCACGGCTTTTCCAGCGTTAACTATGATTACTTTTTCTCCGTTCAACAGTTTTTTGGCGACTTTGCTGGCCATTCTGCCGACGATTAATCCGTCAGCGTTTATCAGGGTTGTTGGGTTTTTTGTGGTTTGCATTTTGTTTTCACCGGATTATCTTAACGTTTGTCCCGTTCGGGTTTTTTTCCACAAGCTCTGGAATTGACAGGTATTTTGCTTTAGCCGCTTTCAGCTTTTCTTTCGCCTTTTCGGACGCGCTGAAGGCTGCCACGGTTACGGAGTGGTCAAGGGCTCCTGTTGCTAGGAGTTTGCCTGGCACAATTACCGCATCGCCTTTTTGTGTGTGCCTGTTTATGCGGCTTAGGTTCACGACGGCGCGTTGTTGTCTTGCCTTAGCTAATTGTTCAGCTACGTCTCGCCAGATAGCTGCTTCTTTTTCTCGGCCTTGTTTTTTCAGGAAGCGGATAAGTAGGATGAGTTCGGGGTTTGTGGTTTTGGTTTGTTTCACTTTAATTCCACCTTCACTTGCTCTTCGAATTCTTTCAGTTGCTTGTCTAACATTTTGGTGGCTTCTTGGATTATTCTTTCTGGAGGGAGCCCGCCTGTTGATTCTATGTTCATTATGAAGGCGGTTTTTTCCCACTCTACTTTTATGGCTGGCGGTTTTTGTGGACACACTTCGACGCAGTCCATGCAGAGGTTGCATGCTAAAAGGTCGCGAACTTCGACCTTGTTCTCTTTCATTGTGTATACCTTTTTGGGGCATATGTCCACGCATTTTGTGCAGCTCTCGCATTCTTTCGTTGGGACTTCTATTTTCGGGTAATATTTGTAGGCGCACACGCATACGGGTTGCCATTTTGCGTGGTTTTTGCCTTTTCCAAGTCTGGCGTAGGCTTCAAGCTTTAGTTTTTGTCCTTTAGCGAGTTTTATGAGGGGAACTTTATCGGAAACTGGGACTATTTCCGGGTTTTCGGAGACAAGTTCCCCTGAATAGACCGTTCGTGTTCCTTCTGGTGCTTCTGCGTCCATGGTGAGCGTTACGCGGCAGAGAGAGCAGCCGAATTCGCTTTGGCATTGGCATTCTCCAGGAAGGTTGTAGCTGTCGAGGTCTGTTTTTAACGGGGTGAGCCCAAGCCTGTGTGCTATGATTTCATCTTGCAGAATGGATGAGTTTTCGATCATGACAACTTCGTCTATTGCCATGCTGGGAACTTCGGCAAGTGCTATTCGCCGTAAGGCGTTCATTAGAGGTACATCTGCCCCTTTGATTGCTAGGCTGATGTTTGTTTCGTTCTTTTCAAGCACTTCTATTTTCAATTGATGTGAACACTCCATAATGGTTATGATGGTGACTGAGCGGTTCAATAGAAGTAACAGTGCATTATTTCAATTTTACGTTCTAAATTTGACGCATTATATTTATCAAATCGAACGTTCAATCTTTTAATACTCCCACACTTCTATTGCAACAAACGAATTACAATGTGAATGATAAAAACGTTT
>CAZZLA010000237.1:0-2045 GCA_964655035.1 uncultured Candidatus Bathyarchaeia archaeon
TGTCCCTCTTATATCTGCGATGCTAGCCTTTTTGGCGCCGAAGTCCTTTGGCGCAACCTCCATAGTTGCCACTTCACCCTCCTTCAACCACGCTACTGCCGTCTTGCCTATCGTAGATATTTCGTCTAGCCCATCCAGTCCGTGAACAAGCATGGCTTCTTCACATCCAAGCTCCTTCAGGGCATAAGCCAGCGGCGCCGTTAGTTGTTCATCGTAAACACCAAGAAGTTGCGCGTTGGCAGACGCCGGGTTCGTCAGTGGACCGAGAACGTTGAAAACGGTACGGATGCCTATCTCTCTTCGCGACTGAATGGCGTACTTCATGGCAGGGTGAAAGGCAGGCGCAAACATGAAGCCCACTCCAGCCTGCTCGATTGTGGCTTGCACAACCTCAGGCTCCATTTTAAGGTTAAGCCCCAGCCGTTCCAACACGTCGGCGCTGCCACTCTTGCTGGTGACTGAACGGTTTCCATGTTTGGCTATGGCGACGCCGGCGCCAGCAACCACAAACGCCGCCGCCGTGCTGATGTTGAAGGTTTTTATTTTGTCGCCGCCTGTGCCGCAAGTGTCAACAAGGCGCCCTTGCACTTGGGGGTGAATTCGGCGGCAATGTTCCCTCATAACCGCGGCTAATGCTATAAGCTCTTCAACGGTCTCACCTTTCATCCGCAAGGCTGTCAAGAACGCAGCTATCTGCGCATTTGTCGCGTTCCCAGACATTACCTCCCGCATAACCCCTTGCGCTTCCTCAAAAGTGAGGTTTGCGCCGTCAATCAGCTTCTGGATGCCTTCTCTGATCATTCGCCTCGACAGCCCTCCAAGAAGTTTTGCATAACGAGTTTTCCATCCTCGCATAGAATTGATTCGGGGTGAAACTGCACTCCTTCAATCGGGTACTCGGCATGGCGGACACCCATGATTTCTCCGTCATCTATTGCCACCGCGGTCACATGGAGGCACGGCGGAATGGAGCGTTTTTCGCCTGCAAGCGAGTGATACCGCGTGGCGGTGAAAGGGTTGTGGACACCGGAGAAAATGCCTTTTCCATCATGCTTAATCGCACAGGTTTTTCCGTGCATCAGTCGTTTCGCAGAGACAATTTTTCCGCCGAATGCATGAATTATCCCTTGATGCCCAAGGCAGACGCCCAAGGTGGGCACCGTGCGGCTTACTTCTTGCAGGATGGCTGCGCAGACGCCAAAATACCGTGTTTCTTCTGGTGTTCCGGGACCGGGAGAGAGCACGATTCTGTCGGGATTAAGCCGTTTAACCTGCTCCAAGCTTACTTGGTCGTTTCTGTAGACGATGACCTCTGCTCCGAGCTCTCCGATGTACTGGACAAGGTTGTACACGAAAGAATCATAATTGTCAATTACCAAAACTTTCAATCTGTTTCGCCTCCAGCTTTCTCAAGCGCCTTCATCAACGCCTCAGCCTTATGGTCGGTTTCAAACCACTCGCTTTCAGGAACCGAATCCGCCACAATGCCCGCGCCAGCTTGAATGCAGGCTTTGTCTCTATCCGCAAACAAGGTTCGGATGGTTATGGCGAAATCTGCGTTACCGTTATAGGAGAAGTAACCAACTGCGCCCGCGTAAGGTCCCCTCCGCGTGGGCTCAAGTTCTTCGATGATTTCCATGGCGCGGACTTTGGGTGCTCCGGAAACGGTGCCTGCTGGGAAAACGGCTCTTAACGCGTCGTAGCATTTGAGTTCGTCTTTGAGGTCGCCCACGACCTGCGAAACGATGTGCTGCACATGGCTGTAGCGGTGAACCTTCATAAACTCGGGAACATGCACGCTTCCGAACTTGGCGATTCTGCCGATGTCATTCCTAGCCAAGTCAACCAGCATCACGTGCTCAGCCCGTTCTTTTGGGTCAGCAAGCAACTCTTTCGCTAATCGCGTGTTTTCGGCTGGGCTTTCTACGCATGGTCTTGTTCCAGCGATGGGGAAGGTTTCCACCGTTCGGTTGTCTACTCTGACGAGCATTTCTGGGCTGGAGCCGACGATTTGCCTGTCGCCCGCTTTCAGGAAGTACATGTAC
>CAZZLA010000238.1:0-2031 GCA_964655035.1 uncultured Candidatus Bathyarchaeia archaeon
AACAACGCCACCACCAATAGGCTGCACAACACGACTATAACGACAGCCACAACTAGCGCTTTCTTCACCGCTTTCTATTCCCCTTCAATTATTTGCTGACTTATCCACTCGGTAAGGCACACGCACGCGCTCAACGACCATGTATTCTTTCCATATGCTTATTCGCCCTCCTATTGAAATTTTTCCCTCTAAAAAAACTTCTGCAAAACCACCCAACCCCCAGACAGCAAGCATCGAATTCAAGTGTAAAGTCCATATCCCAAACCCTCTCCAACCCCCCAAAACCCTAGCGCACCCCAAACTACATCTTGCTTCATGCATTGGTGCCTTCGTGCCCAAGAATCCTCAGATGCCAAAGCAGGCTTAATGACGATTATGCAGTAGGTTATTAAGAGGTTGAGAACAAGCAGCAGAGCGACGCTCTTACCCAATGCTTTTCTCCATTGTGTACTGTTTTTGCGGCGAACAAAAGGGTTCTTGTCAATGTTACTTGACCAACCAGCATATTTGAAGCCTAATAGAAATACTATGCAGAAACCTATAGGGGTCTATCTAGCCAGCCTCAGCAGGTTTAACCTATCTAAAAGGGAGGGGTAGTCACCACAGAGCGCCAGATAACCAGCGATCGACAGTTAAGCCTTGGGCGTTGCCTTCTCCACTGAGCTGTTCAGGCTAAGCATTTCGGTGTGTGCCTTTCGTATCAGGTCTGCTATCGTCTCTTTTGTGGGTACTACTGCGTTTAATGCGAGTATGAACGCCTTTTGGTGGGCGGTTTGCAGTAGTGTTTTGATGTTTTCGGTTGTGGGATAAGCGATGGTTATGGATAGGGTGTAGGCGTCGTTGTGGCTTTGTTCGATGTTTTTGCGTGTGGCTTCCACGTCGACTTTGAGAAGGTCTCCGGTAATGATTAGGCCTTCGTCTAGGACTGCGTTCATGGATAAGCCTGCTTCGACGGCTTTTACCCCTAGTTTTGACAGTACCGCGGCGAGTCTTTCGGGGATTATTTCACCTTTTCTGACAACCAAGGTGTCTTTGCTTACCCATACGCTTCCGGATTCGATTCTGGTGGGCAAGCCAACGGCGTTTAGTTGGCTGATTATTGGACCGGGTGGTTGTCCGGTGCTTCCCGCTGGTATGGTGACGTCCATGGCGGCGATGTCGCCTGACTTGGCTGTGGTTGTTACTTTGCCGCGTTCCAGAAGAAGTGACAGTTTGAAGGGGTTAAGATCTGTGAACAGGAAAAGGTTTGATCCTTCCAAGTGGTCCTCAAGTTTTTTAAGGTCATCTTTCCCCAGGTCTTCGATTGCGAATTTAATGAGGGAGTTCTTTAAAACTCTCATGTAAACTTTGCCAGTCAGGTTTTTCTTTAACGCCTGAAGCTGAGGAGCGCGAACCTTATGCAGGCTGGCAATTCCTATGTACTTGTATCCTGTAAGCAACTCCTTGATTCCTTCAACTTCACTGATTTTTTCTTGTAGTACTTGCTGGGATGGCATCTCACTCATCTCACGTGTTAAGGTTTAATTTTCGCAGGCTCGCCCATAGACGTTTTAATGAAGGCGAACTTGACGTTTTTAAGTCCCCGTTTGAGCTTCCCCTCAACAAGCCGTAGGACAGCTTGCATGTTGTCAACCAATTCTTCTTCTTTCATGTCCGCTGTGCCAACCGCGCACTGGATTATGGGCTGGTTGCGCATTCTCACCACAACCGTCTTACGATGTTTCGTTATTAAAACTGCAATATCCGCGTTTGGCGGAACAGGAACCGGCAGTTTTCCCCGCGGACCCAAAACAGGACCCAAAATCTTTCCGACAAGCGGCATCAACGGCGCCTCAGAAAGAAACACGTCATAAGTGTTCGCCAGTTTCCGCAACTGCTTTTTCTTGCCAGCATAAGCCTCTAACTCAGCTCTTTCAATGACGCTATCCGCTTTAGCTTGCCTCGCTTTCAACGCCAATTCACCGCTGGCAACAACCAAAATCTTGTTCGGCTTTCCCGAGACATGAGGCAAATCAACAACAGCTTGAATCT
>CAZZLA010000239.1:0-2030 GCA_964655035.1 uncultured Candidatus Bathyarchaeia archaeon
AATTGGAGAAGGTTTAGTTATGGCACGGTATAAACAAACCGATGAAATAGTCAAGCTGATGAACAACCCCGTAATTATCAGGAACACCAGCATAATCGCTCATGTAGACCACGGAAAAACCACTCTTTCGGACAGCCTTTTGGCGGCAGCGGGCATAATCAGCAGACAAACGGCAGGACAGAAACTGTTTCTTGACTCGTGGGACCTTGAGCAGAAACGACAGATGACGGTGTTTGCGTCAAACGTTAGTTTAGCTCACACCTACAAGGGTCAGGATTACTTGATTAATCTCATTGATACTCCAGGACACATCGACTTCAGTGGAGCGGTAACCCGAAGTCTCAGAGCGGTTGATGGTGCCTTGGTGGTTGTTGACGCGGTTGAAGGACCTATGACGCAGACGGAAACCGTGTTGATGCAAGCGCTTCGTGAACGCGTGAAACCAATCTTGTTCATTAACAAGGTTGACAGGCTCATAAAAGAAATAAAACTAACTCCAGAAGAGGTGCAGCGGAAGTTCGCGAAAATTATCATGAGAATAAACACGCTTATCGAAAAATATGCGCCAGAAGAACACAAAAAAGACTGGCAGGTCAAAGTTGAAGATGGGCGTGTCGCTTTCGGTTCAGCCCTTCACAAGTGGGGGCTTAACTTGCCGCACATGAAGGCGAAAGGGCTCTCTTTTGCCGACATCATTGACGCTTACACGGGTGCACCGGAAGAGGTGGGTAAAAAGGTTGACGAACTAAGCGAGAAGGCGCCTTTGCCTGAACCAATCTTGGATATGTTTTGTGAGCAGCTTCCTAATCCTTTGCAGGCGCAGCCGTATAGGCAGAGCCAAATCTGGCCAGGTGACCCGGAAAGCGAAACTGGAAAGGGCATGGCGAAAGTAGATCCGAATGGTCCATTGTTAATGTGTATTTCAACGATTGAGGTTGATCCGCACAGCGGCACGGTAGCTATAGGCAGGGTTTTCAGCGGTTCGGTTAAGAAAGGTAAGACTGTACAGCTTGTGAATGGTCATCAGAAAGGTACGATTCAGCAGGTTTACATGAGCATGGCGACTGACAGGGTAATCGTTGATCAGGTTCCTGCAGGGAACATCGCTGCCATTTCAGGGTTGCCATCACTTCACGTGGGTGAAACCGTGGCGGAAGACGGTGTGGAAACGCATCCGTTTGAAGGATTGAAGTACGTTTCTGACCCTGTGGTTACGGTTGCGGTGGAGCCGGAAGACGTTAAGGACCTTCCGCTTTTCGACAAGGTGATGCACAAGTTGACCACTGAGGATCCTAACTTGCATTTTACGATGAACAAGGAGAGTGGCGAGTTTCTGTTGAGCGGCATGGGTGAGTTGCATCTTGAGATTACGGCGTATCGAATGCAGGAGGCAGGATTAAAAGCGAAGCTTAGCGAGCCCATCGTGATCTACCGTGAAACCATAAGCCACGACTATCGCGGTGCTCCTGTTATGGGTAAGAGTCCTAACAAGCACAGTAAACTGTGGATAAATATGGAGAAGTTGTCTGAAGAAGTTATTGAGGCGATAAAATCAGATAAAATCTCAGAGATGCAGACTCGGGAGGAAAGGCAGAAAAACCTCAAGGCGTTAGGCTGGTCAACCGACGATGCAAAGAACGTCATAGCTATTGAAGAAAACAACCTGCTTGTCAACAGGATAAAGGGCAGACAGTACGTGGAGGAAGTGTTGGACCACGTTAAATCGGGCTTCCGCGAAGCGGTGCACACGTCTGTTTTGGCGAAGGAGCCTGCGTACGGTTTGAAAGTTAACTTGGAAGACATCACGGTTCACGAAGATCCAGTGCACCGTGGACCAGCGCAGATTTTACCGATGACTTGGCGTCCAATTTGGTGTGCGTTTCTGCTGAGTGACCCGAAACTTTTAGAGCCGCTGATAAGCTTCGAATGCAAGGTTCCTAACAACTACGTCAGTCCAGTTATTGGCTTGGTGCAGAAGCGCCGCGGCAAAATCTTGGACATGACAAACGAAGAAGATATGGTGATTGTCA
>CAZZLA010000240.1:0-2027 GCA_964655035.1 uncultured Candidatus Bathyarchaeia archaeon
TGAATTCTTCCTCTTTAAGTGAGGCTTTTCTTCCGTTCGCGTATATTTCCTTGACTTTTGCCACTGTTTCAATAAGGTCTTCGGCAGTTGGAGCTTTTCCCGTGAGTTCCGTTATCTTATGTTTGATTATGCCTTTTCCTGACTGCTTTCCGATAGTTAAGCGTCGCGTGTTGCCCACAAGCTCAGGTGGATAAGGCTCGTAAGTCCAAGGGTCGTTCAACACACCGTGCGTGTGGATTCCTGACTCGTGCGCAAAGCCGTAATCGCCCACTATCGCTTTGTTGGGCGGAACAATGTAGCCTGTGGCTTTACCGATGAAGTCGGCTGTTTGCTTGAGCTTTAGGGTTTTGTCTTTGAATTTTTTAACTCCGTAGTGAAAAAATAGGTTTAATATGACTTTTTCAGTTTCAGCGTTGCCGGCTCTTTCGCCTATGCCTAAGAACGTTGTGCTCGCGTAAATCTTGTCCCAAACGCCAGATGCTGCGCGAATGGCGGCTAAGGTGTTTTCAACCGCGTTTCCGAAATCATCATGAGTGTGAATTTCGATGTTCGCAATCTTCGTTTCGTTTCTAATTGCGCAAACTTTGGCGGGAATACCATTTGGCAAAGGCGCGTTGATGTCTGAAAGGCCTATGCCAACAGTGTCGCACACTCGGTAGCATTCTGCACCTGCATTGGCTACGGCGTTTATGAGTTTCTTTTCGAAGTTCCAGTCTGCGCGGGTGCTGTCTTCGCCGTGAACGAACACTTTCAGCCCATGCGTTTTAGCTGCATACTCAACTACTTCAACCAGATTAGATAGAATCCCATCGTGGGTTCGGTCAGGCCACTTGGCTTTGAAGTGGATGTCTGATACTGGATGTGAGATGCCTATCTCGTTGAAACCGCACTGCAAGGCGCTGTCGATGTCTTCTTTAATTGCGCGGCACCATCCAGCCACACGCATGCCCAAGTTAAGGTCTTGGATCAGTTTAACTGCTTTTTTATCTGGTTCTTGGTAATGGAACACTTCGATTCTTTCTACGCCTATATCGCTTAGAAGCTGGGCTATTTTCGCGGAGTCTTCGGGTCCAGCGGCTAAACCTGGCATTTGGATTCCGTCTCGAAGGGTAGTATCGTCTATTATGGGTTCAGTTTTTAAAGTCAGTTTGAAATAGAAGTTGCCTAGTCCCATTTTGTTTACGCTGCTTGTTTGTGGCTTTTCCGTGGAGGCGTGGTGTTTAGATGCTTTCTGGTCGTTGATAAAGTTTTCCGTATGTTTTCTGAAAGATTGTTTAGTGATGAATGTTACGTTTGCGCCGTTTATTTTTGTCTTTATGCAAGCTTCATGCAAGGGGAAAGTTTACTTTCGTCGAGGCAAAGCAGAGGGGTTAAGCAGTTTATTTGTAAAACAAAGGTTCTTTTATGGGAAGACTTTTAAAATCCAAGTGTTTCTTGAGAAAACTATGAGGTTGCTCAGCGCCGTAAAAGCCACTCTGAAGAGCAAAAGGTTCTGGCTATGGCAAATAAGCGGCGCAATTATCTATGCCATACCTGTCGTAATTCGTTTCGCCACGAACAGAGTTGACATTCCGATTTTGAATTTTCCTGGGTCTTGGATTGGCCATTTCATTCCCGGCAACTTTTTGGAAAAAGTTCTTGTTAACGCGTTTTTTCCTGGGGGCGCAGGTGGAGTTGCCGGAGAAACCTTGGTTAACAATTACAAGAGTGAAGCTGCCAAGGGAAAAATTAAGTATCTGTCGCGATTTGGCGGAGCTTTACTGCAAACAGCTGTTTGGTCAGCGTTTCAGTTTTGGGGTTTTTCGCTGTTGATCACGGTTCCTTGGGGTGGACATGGGGGTGGAAACCTGTTCGAGCATGCGGTTGTTTTTCCGATAAACTTCACTTTGGCTGCGTTTTCTATATTTACTCCTGACGTTGTTAATTTTGTGAAATCAAATCTGGCAAAAGCTTATCGAAGGCTGTCAGGAAGGCAGCGTGTTGAAGGTTAAGGTTGCTTGGGTTTGAAGTTGCCATGTCGTTTGCAG
>CAZZLA010000241.1:0-2014 GCA_964655035.1 uncultured Candidatus Bathyarchaeia archaeon
GGAACCTATGGAGATAGAAAGAGGAGCTAGCTGGTTGACTTTGAAACTGAAAAACGTAGGCAGCGAAACTCTCAGAGAGCTTGACGTACAATTGCACTCTCTGGATACATATAATCTATCGGTTTATGGATCATGGTTAATGGGGGGTGGACACTATTTATCTGAGTTGAGACATGATCAAGAGAAAGACGTGGTTTTTCGGGTTACCGCAAACGGATCGGCCAATGTATACGCCACCATCAAAGCACGTAAGGCTGGAGAGTATTTCTGGTGGGAATCTGGTTGGACAAAGATCAAGTTAAACGAGGAAAAAGCGGAAATTGAACGCCTTCTGGTGCTTTCAAACCCGTACACGACAATTGGAAAGACCATCAGTGCCGAGGCAACAATTAAGGGCTTGCAAAAAAGTACGGGACTGAAACTGGAATTCTGGGTGGAAAACCCCTCAGGAAAGAACGAACAACAGGCCAAAATAGATATAAAGGATCTTCCCGTTGGAGAGGAAGCCCGCTACACCACCGAGTTCACACCCAAAGAAACGGGGTACTACACAATATACGCGTATTTATACGATGGATGGCAAAGAATAGGTTACAAGACAGAGACAATGTATGCGCGGAAACAATAGCAATCACCAAGTCGACTTGAATTTTCCCCTCTTTTTTTGCATTAAATTTTAATCCAAAAAATTGAAAAAAGTTGCAGAATACGTAAAAAAAAGTTAAAGGGGAATATTGGGGAGTTTGCTTTTTTTAGTCGTAGTATGGGGCATATCCTGCTGCGTCGTTGAAGGCGTTAGCCATGTCAAGCCTTACCGCGTCTCCTCCTGGGCCGCGAGTGGTTAAGGCGTCAAGCGCAGCTTCTAGTGCGGCTGTTCCTGTTTGTCCTGTGGCTATCTCTGCCAAGTGAAGTATTGTGTCGTAGTCCATTCGGGGTTCGCATTCGTGTGGTACACTATAGCTTCCGGGGTATTCTAGGGCGACTCGGATGTTGTGTTTCCAGAATCCTGGTGATAGTCCGTCGAGCCTGTCGACTGGAAGTACAAAGCCTGCAGTTATTAGTAGTGCGCTTGTTCCGCGGCCGTTTAGTTCTTCGTCTCCTGGGGTTTCCCAGCTTTCTATTGATTCAACTTGAACGCCGAGCCATTCGTCACCTGCTGGAACTTCCACGATTTCGGTGTAAGTGTCCCAAGAAGCGCCATCGCCGCCTACGAGTGGGTAGGGACCTCCAGGACTTGTAGGTGAAGTTATTAAGTCTTCAGGTGCTGTTCCGGCTCCTGTTTCTGTCCAGATTTCGTTGGGTCTGTCGTTGTGTTCAGTTCCGCCGACGAATAAGAAGGTGTCGACGTCTCTATCGGTTGTTTCGCTTGGGAATTCGATGCTAGCCACTTCACTGTTTGGGCCAAGGGGTGTTGTCCAGTCGAACCAAAATGCGTCTAAACCGTCTAGTAGGACTAGTCTAGCTTCTGGAAGGGAAGGATCTTCGTAGACTACGGCTAATCCTGCTCCGTACCTGTAGAAAACGGTTTCCATTCCTTCAACAGTATATGTTCCGGGTCCGGTGACAATGTTTGTTACGTCTTCTATGTAAACGTAGTGATAATAGTCGCCGTACCAAGGTTCAGGTTCATATGAGAAATCTGCAGTTACGGTTGTACCATCAAAATCGATTGTGTCATCTCCGCCGGAGGATACGTCAACGCAGGCCCAGTAGAGATAAGCGACAACTACTGTTCCTGGAAAGTCAACGGTGATGTCGCCTGAAGCTGATTCTTTTAAGCCAACTCCAGCTTCAGTCATGCTGTAGTGCCCTGCATCGTCATATCTGGTTGTTAAGGGTACGTAAGCGAGCACTAAAGGCAAAATCGCGCCCATAATTAGCAGCGTGCACATCAGTAGCGTAATTTTTACTTTTTTCATTTTCTTCTTTCTCCACTCAAAAGAAATCCGATTCAACTTTAAAACACGTGTTTCTGAAAGAAGAATATATCAAATAACAATTGGTTGGATTAAAT
>CAZZLA010000242.1:0-2013 GCA_964655035.1 uncultured Candidatus Bathyarchaeia archaeon
TTGAAACCTCGTGACCGTCCAGCAGGTGCCGCTCTGGAAGATTTCGTCGGGCGTGGACCACCACCAGCCTGCGGGCTTATGTAGGGTACGTTCAAAACTGTATGGTGGAGCAGCCGTAAACTCACCTGAATACGCTTCCTCCAAGTTCAAGATACACTTTAGCTCCATGTTTATCTCACGCGGCACTCCAATAAAAATGGCACGCAACGTTGATGTGTTTTCTGGGCATAAAAAGTGTTATTTAGCAGTTAGCAACTTTCTTGTGTTTGGTGTCCAGCGTGGAGTTCAAAGGAAGAGACATAATATCAATCAAAGACTTCTCCCGCAAAGAAATCAACTACCTTCTAAACCGCAGCCAAGCCATGGAACCAATGGCCCAGAAAGGCTCAGACATGCTGAAAGGAAAAATCCTCGCCACCCTGTTTTTTGAACCCAGCACGCGCACGCGTCTAAGCTTTGAAGCTGCCATGCTCAAGCTAGGCGGATCCACTATAGGCTTCGCCGAAGCCGAGATTGCTTCGGTCAGCAAGGGAGAAAACCTAGCCGACACTGTACGCACTGTAGAGAACTACGCGGACATCATAGCCCTGCGGCACCCTCTTGAGGGAGCAGCAAAACTCGCTGCTGAATTCTCCAAAGTTCCCGTACTAAACGCGGGCAGCGGCGCGGAAGAGCACCCCACGCAGGCGCTTATGGATCTTTACACGATGCAAAAAGAGAAGGGAAAAATCGACGGATTAAAAATCGCGTTGGTAGGCGACTTACGATATGGGCGAACCGTTCACTCGCTTGCGTACGCGCTTTCCCTATATAATATCGAACTGTACCTGATTTCGCCTGAATCCCTTAGAATGCGACACGAAGTCATCCACACGATAAAAAACAAGATTTCAATAGTAGAAGACACAAATCTGGAAAAAATAATCCCGCAAATAGACGTTTTATACGTAACCCGCATACAGAAAGAACGATTCCCAGACCCAGCCGAATACGCCAAAGTCAAAGGCATCTATAGAATAGACTTGAAAACCCTGAAAAACGCGAAAAAAGACATGATTATCCTCCATCCGCTTCCGCGCGTGGACGAAATCGCCTCTGAAGTGGACAGTAAACCGCAGGCACGATACTTCCAGCAAGTATGGAACGGCATAGTGGTTAGAATGGCGCTTTTGGCGTTGGTGCTTGGCGGCGAAAAATAATTCTGGTTTAAGTAGCGGTGAACCGGTCAAACATTGTCAACGTGCTCATAGACCCGCAAGAAGGACATTTATGCAAAACTCCGAACCATCTTTTCTTGCAGTTATCGCAATACGTCATATCTCGGTGGTAAGTGAAAAACTCCAAATATTTATTCGCAACCAGATGCTCTGTTAATTTCATGAGCGCCTCCGGCTGGTATTCGCCATTTTCCAGCTGTATTATGCTCAAGCTTCCTCCCGCGTTTAAACCCTTGAGTTTTTGTTCAATTTCCAACAATTCGGATGAAATTATGGGAAAATCGCCGGCTTGGAGACTCAACCGTCTGGTGGTGGAATAGAAGGGGTTCTCTCTGGTTCCTGAAAACTTCACTTTAGCAACCCCGTACTTTTCAACGTCTAACTGTGCCAGTCGCATAGACGCTTCAAAGCTGTGCAACACTGCAGGAAATAATCGTTTTCCATGCCTTCTGCTGAATTTACGCTTAAAAGCTAACAAGTTCTTAATCACTTCCTCCGCGAACTCGATGCTTTCCTCGTGGCTTATGTTTTTCCCACAAAAAGCTTCAACAGACTCCCTGAAACCTGCAAGGTTTATTATGCGCGAACAGTTTTCAAGTCTAAAGTAGGTGTCACCGTTCGAACGCTGAGTTATGAATGGAAGCGCTCCTTTCCCATGCTGTTTGAGCCCGCGATATTTGATTCTTAAGGCGCGAGCTGCCATCTCGCATCGTTCCTTCAAAATTTCGAAAAACTTGTTCAGGTCCCTCTCGCTTTCATGGACAATTCGAGGCAGATTAATCGTTACCATTCCAAG
>CAZZLA010000243.1:0-2007 GCA_964655035.1 uncultured Candidatus Bathyarchaeia archaeon
TCTCAAGGACCCTGATACGGCGGTTAAGATGAGTGAGAAGCCAGTGGAAGTTGACGCGGAACTGTCAGCGATAGAAGAGGTTTTAGGCTTAAAGAAACAAGTAGAAATCGTGGCGCGGTGAAAGCGAAATGAGAATCATATTGGTTGGCTTCGGCGTAGTCGGAAAGGGCGTAACCACCATACTTGCCCGCAGATACGCGGAAAAAGTGAAGGATTACAGGTTTAACCCAAAAATCGTCGCCATCGCCGACATAGACGGCGCCGTAATAGACCCCAGAGGCTTAAGCCCTGAAAAGCTGGAAGCGCTCAAGCAACGAGGTTATCCAATCTCAGCAGACCCCGACTTTGGGCATCCAAGAATGCCCGCGCTAGACGTTATCGAGTCGGTTGAAGCAGAAGTGGTTGTTGAAGTCACGCCGGTCAACATAAAAGACGCTGAACCCGCATTATCGCACATAACTAAAGCGTTCAAAACAGGAAAACACGTTGTGACAACCAACAAAGGACCCTTAGCCTTAGCCATGCCCGCCCTCACAGAACTAGCGGATTACAACAATGTTTACCTCCGATTCAGCGGAACAGTCGGCGGCGGAACACCCATGCTTGAATTTGCCAAACGATGCCTCGCAGGAGACAAAATCCTTGCCATAAAAGGCATACTAAACGGAACAACCAACTATATACTGACGGAGATGTCTCAAAACCGAGTGACCTTCCAAGAAGCGCTAGCAAACGCGCAGAAGTTGGGTTACGCGGAGAGAGAGCCGTCCATGGATATTGATGGGTTTGACACCGCCTGCAAAGTGGTCATTCTGGCTAATTGGATATTGAACGAGAAAATAACGTTAAAAGACGTGGATCGAATAGGCATCCGCGATGTGTCTTTGCAGGCGCTTGATGAAGCTTCAAAGAGGGACAACACCATCAAGCTCATCGGTTCAATAGACGGTGACGGATCAACCGTGAAGCCAACGGAGATTCCGAAAAACAATCCCTTATGCGTCAGTGGAGTCCTGAACGCTGTAACCTTCTTTACCGAATTCGCGGGTGAACAAACCCTCGTCGGCAGGGGCGCAGGCGGCATGGAGACTGCCAGTGCAGTTTTAAGAGACCTGCTAGACATAAGACATAAGCTAGCAAGCAAAATGCTCACGTAACACATGGAGTGTGAAAAAGGTGAAGAGAATAGTAATGAAGTTCGGAGGAACTTCCGTCGCTACAGGCGAGAACATCCGCCGCGTAGCCAACATAGTAGTGGACAACGTCAAAAAAGACCGCAGAGTGGTCGTGGTCGTTTCAGCTTTGTCAGGGGTTACCAACAAGCTCTTAGAAGAAGCTGAGCAGGCGAAGAAAAAAAATGAAAAGCAAATCCAAGAGTTCACGAAAAACCTGGTTGACAAGCACACGGCGGTGGCTGCGAGAGCAATAGAGGATACAAGCATACGAAAAGAAGTGACACAGGTAATCAAAAAAACGGTTGATGAGCTTGAGAAAGTTCTCACCGGAATTTGCTATGTTGGTGAACTCACACCTCAATCAAGAGATTACGTGCTGTCTTTCGGAGAACGATTGTCCGCACCCATAATATGGGGTGCATTAAGAGACCTTAAGCTTCAAACAGGATGTTTCACTGGAAAAGAAGCGGGCATAGTAACAGACGCGAACTTCGGGGAAGCCCGCCCGCTGATGAACGTCACCACGCACCAAGTAAAAAGGAGACTTGAGCCGCTGATTGAAAAAAAAGTCACCCCCGTCGTTACAGGTTACATAGCCGCAACTCAAGACGGCGTTGTCACAACATTGGGGCGCGGAGGCTCAGACTACACAGCCACCATTCTAAGCGTTGCATTAGCCGCCGACGAAGTCTGGATATGGACCGACGTAGACGGCATCATGACTGCAGACCCAAAAATTGTTCCATCAGCGAAAATGCTGCCTGAACTCTCCTACGGAGAAGCCGCGGAAATGGCCATTTTCGGAGCCAAAGCAATGCACCCTAGCGCGTTG
>CAZZLA010000244.1:0-2001 GCA_964655035.1 uncultured Candidatus Bathyarchaeia archaeon
AACGTCGGTGAATTTGCGCTGCAGTTCTACGACCCAACGGCCTTCTTCAATGTAGGGTCCGGAAACCACGTTTTTGTTGCGGGCGTATTTGGCGAGGAATTTTTCGCTTTCTTTTTCCCGTTTGAGAGGTGGACCTAGATGCTTCTTAACGTTTGGTAATTCGCGTTGCTCAAGCTCGAAGGTAAACACGCTGAGGGTTTTTTCATCGCTCCAAACCGCGTCTCTGAGCACCTTGAAGTCATTGAGTTCAGCTAGTCTCCGTAGCGCCCGCTGTGTCTTGTAAAGTTGCCCCCAGAAAACGTCGGGAACCGCTTTCCTGTGTCCGAGCCTCAGGAATATTAGTGAGGCGCTGCAGTTGTCCAGTTTGCTCTTCAGGGCTTCTGCTGTTAAGGCTTTCATTTTCGGTGGGTAAAAGAACGTTTTACTGGGCGTTTTGAGGTAGGCTCTGGCTGCGGCGACGAGCGTGTAGAGTTTCTGTGGCTGCACTGCGGATGCCACGTTTCTTCCTTTGTCCACTGGGTCGACTATGACTAGGAGTTCTGGAAAGAGGAGTTTAAGCTCCTTTTCCCTGCCTGCGTAGTAGCCTTCGATGTCTATGGTGGTTCGCTGCGTGTAACTGGCGAATGCGCGGAGCGTGTCGGTGAACGATTTGTGATGTATTATCAGGAGTTCGCAGAGGTAGCCGCTGAAGCCGCCCGTTTTTATTTCAGCACCGTAAGCGTTTATTCCCTTCAAGAACTTTTTAAGCAGGCGCACTTCGCCGCGCATGCCTTCAGTCAAGCGTTTTTTCACGTAGTCCGTGTGGAAGGGCGTCCTGTCGGTGGCGCTCTGCCATTCGCCACGCGCGACATAATAGCAAGGCACGATGTTCAATCTAACGTCGTCAAGAAACGCCTCCAAGTACGGGTGTTCCGCGAACCGTTCAACCTGCCTTGCGCCCTGAGTGGCTTCGCGGGCGATATTGAGGCTAATTTCGCCGAGGGCGCCGCGGGGCATAATGGCTGGTAGGCGCATGAATATGTCGATTTCAGGTTCTTCCTTTAGCCACGTGTCCTTCGCCACTGAACCTTCGACACGGACGGCTGCGTTGACGCCTTGTTCCTGGCAGGCACGAAGCACTTTTTGCTGCAGCTCTTTGGCCAACGCCGTAATTTTCGCTCTGTCCTTTTGGGTGGGTGTGATTTTCTTCAGAATTTTTTCGTGCATCGCATTTAGTTTCTGCATGGTCTATTACCTTATGGTTGAGGGCAGAACTCTTTAAGCGTTGAGTATATGGGTCCTCTGGGCGTTAACGCGCTTTTTTTGAGGCGGAGGCACCGTGCGTCGACTGCGCCGATTTCGTAGTTGGCGTTTTTGGTGAGAGAATCTGCAAGTTGCTGCTTGTTTCTGCCTGAGCGTACGCGGGCGATTGTCAGGTGGGGGCTAAATCCTCGGGTATCCGGGGTGAAGCCTAAACCGCGCAAGCGTGGTTCAAGCTGGTTGAATATGTTTTTCAGTTGCTCTGCGCCTTGGGTAATTCCTGCCCATGCAACTCGTGGGTAGCGGGGGTTTGGGAAGGCGCCTAACCCTTTGATTTGCACGTTGAACGGGGTAAACTCGACTTGCTTCATTTCGTCAAAAATCTCTTCAACCATTGCGGGGGTGATGTTTCCGAGGAAGCGGATGGTAATGTGTATGTTTTGGGGTTCGACGAGTTTCATGTCTGCGCCCGTCTGAACCAGCTGGCGCTGTGCGGTTGCAAGCCTGTTCAAAACGGTGTCGCTTTCAATGTCGAAAGCTAGGAAACTTCTTATGGACTCGGACATTTCTGTTCCTCAGGGTAACTTTTTACATTTTCCTCTCATAAATGCTTTTTAGTTGCAAGAGTGGCAACGTCTCCCGCGCAACTTTCCCTTTTTTTCTTTTTTGGAGGTTCAATTTATGAAGCCTGAGGATAGAAAGAAACCTCATAGAGCAACTAGCGAAATTCCGATAATTCTAGACGAGAAATTCTACACCGAT
>CAZZLA010000245.1:0-2000 GCA_964655035.1 uncultured Candidatus Bathyarchaeia archaeon
GGGGAACTTTTCCACTATTTTCTGCAGGTCTATTTTTTGGTTTAGAGATACCGATGCGACTATGTTTTGAATGGCTATCGTTCGTTTTCTTTTGCTCATTTAAATTCCCGTATGTAAAATTTAAATGAACATGCAGTATATAACCTATTGCCGTGCTGTAAAAAAGTGGAGAAAAAAAGCACGGGATTGTTAGCTTTTTCATGTTGAAAATGTTGTGACAAGCGGCTTAATCATGCAAGGTGAAGCTGTATACGAAAGCATCACCCAAACACACTTTTCACCCACTAATTTGGCTTAAGCTGGCTGTGCGTTCAAGCAAAAAACAAAAAAAGGATTAAGAATTTTGGAACTGTTTAGATTTTCTTTTTGTCTAAGACTTGCCTGAAGCTTTTTCCGCAGCACTCATAGAGTCCAATGGTGAGCTGAGTTCGTTTTCCTTTTTTGTCGGGTCTTCCAGCCATTTTCCACGTTTTCTTCGGGTTTTTGTCTTCTTTTCCGCAATTAGGACATTTTGCCATCTGATTAATCTCGTTTTCACCGTTACGTATGGTACAGAATAAAACATTTTCTATCTATGACAAGCTTAGAGGCAAAAGTTTGAGTGCTGGGTCTCTTGAAGTCTTGGCTCTATTGCTTGGGTAAGACTATCCCCCCTTTATATAGTTTAAACTTTTCGTTTTACTACACAAGCGCGCGCACCAGTCATAGCAACCGTGTGTTGTGGGACTGTTATCGGGGTAGTTCTGCTGGTTTACTTCAGAAAAAGCAAAAACTAAACTCAGCTATACGCGTATCTCTTCAATTCTAATAGGTTAACACATCTGGATAGCTTTCAAAAAAACTTCTTTCGCTTCATCCACGTAAACTTGAAGCGCACTTTCAGAAAACAAGACGAAAACCACCTCATCAAGCTTATCCTCTTTCTCCAAAAAATCTTTCACCGCCTCAAGCGCTACACGGCACGCATCCTCAACAGGGTAACCATACGCGCCAGTGCTTATAGACGGAAAAGCCACCGTTTTCAACCTCTTCTTCACGGCAAGCCTCAGCGAGTTTCGATAAGCCTGCGCCAGAAACTCAGGTTCACCACGGTTGCCACCACGCCATATAGGACCAACCGTGTGAATGACATGCCTTGCCTTAAGGCTACCCCCCGAAGTTATGACGGCTTTTCCCGTTGGAAGACCCTGAGGCCATTCCATGGCCCGTATCCTCTTGCACTCCTCCAGTATTTTGGGTCCGCCCTTACGATGGATTGCCCCGTCAACGCCTCCGCCGCCCATAAGCGAAGAGTTTGCTGCGTTCACGATGGCATCAGTTTCCATGTTAGTGATGTCGCCTTGAACCAAGCGGATACGCGCTTTCCCCACATGAAATTCTGTTTCACTCATTTTTCTCAACTCTACAAGAGCGTGGTTGCGGCTTGCCACAGGGCGGAGCCGAAAAAGTACGATCCAAACCCAACAAAAACCGCCACACAGAAAAACGTTATCCCCTTATGCACACGTTCAGTCCAGAAGCGCCGAGACTTAAAAATCAAGAGAGCCACGGCAGTGTACCAGAGGAAATCGCAGAACCAGTGGACTCCTGCAAACACGGAAAATCCTAGAAGCCCGAAAATTTTTGCGTTCAGAACCAACGCCGTGCCGATGGTCAGCCACCAAAGCACAAACCCAGCGTTAGCCGCTGTCGTCCAAATCCCAGCAAACAACGAGTCACGCTTCGAAGCCACATGTGCCTCCGCGGTTTTGTGCCTGTTCCTGAACGCTTGAACACCCATAAATATCATAAGCAAACCGCCTACGAAGCCAACAGCCACCTGCACGACATCGGGAACGGCAAACTGACTAAACACGAAATAAATGAGAAACATGAGCGGAAACTCGACGACACCATGCCCAAAAGCGATTAAGGCACCCGCTGTTTTACGTTTTGAAGCTTTCTCTATGGTGACTGCAAACAACGGACCCGGCAACAGAACGCCTGACATAGAGATGAGA
>CAZZLA010000246.1:0-1977 GCA_964655035.1 uncultured Candidatus Bathyarchaeia archaeon
AGTTGGAAAACCTCGCCATCCTTAAGATCACTTAAACATACATTTGCACAACCACGCTAATAAGCGCGCGCGCCTTCTTTTAGCGTAAATAATTTTCAATTTCGAAAGGCAAATATAAGAATCGGTACGAGACTATTGATTGAGGACTTTTTAATGAAGGAATATGAAATCCTTTCTGATACTGGAACCTGTCGAAAACTTGTTGCTAGGATTAATCGCATGGCAAAGGAAGGATGGCAAGCTAAATCGATAGGCGGTCTAGGTGCTCCGACCGGAATTTCAGGTGTGTACGTGTTGATGGAGCAAGAAGTCACCGAGCCTAGTCGAAAGTAACCCTGTCTGAAGTTCGGACATGCTCACCCCTTTTTTATTTTATTGAAAGCGGTCGAGGTGAGGTACACTCGACTAGCAGTGGAGACGTCTCCCGCAACTTTCTCTTTTTTTACTGCAGAACCATAACAACATATCATCAATAGAGTCGAAGTGACTTTTTCAGGTTGGAAGTGAATGTTGTGTCTGGACCGATTGACATGGTGCGTTCTATCCATAACGCTTTTCGTCGCGACGTTTTCCAAGGACGCTTCAACCTATGAGCTGGCGCGTAACGGGGGGATTTAACGCCCGTCTTTACCCGATTGCGTACGGTAGCCGAGATACTGGAATACCATGCGCAGGGTGAAGAAGCGGCGGTTTTTCCCGCTGTGGACAAACTAACCCCTCTTGTGGCGCGGGCTTACTTTCTGGATCATCGTGAGCTCGACAAAACGGTTAACGGGCTGGAAACGATGCGAAAAGCACCTGATCCTCTAATAACAGCGAGAGCGACCGCAGTATTAGAATCGCATTTAAGGATTCATTTGGACAAGGAAGACGCCCATCTTTATCCGATTCTAAGAGAGCGGACGACAGAAAGCGAGCAGGCTTCCATCGTTGGACTGATGTCAAAGAAAGTGCCGCCTGAAAGATTTCCCGCTCTGGTTCGGTGGCTGCTCCCGTTGCTTGACTTTGATGATCGGGTCGTGGTCACGGAGGGTTGGATGAAGCTTATGCCGCCACAGGTTTTCGCCGGTCTAAAACCGCTGATGAGAAAGACCATGGCTGAAGATTGGACCGAGCTTACTAAGCGAATCCCAAACGTAGACAACAAGTAGAGTGCGGTTGCTGAATTAAACACTACTGATTTTACCAGGGGTCACGTAGGCGTTTTTTGGCAAGCTTTGCCGTACTCCTCCAAGCTGACGATTTCATCAAGCGACTTGCGTTTTCTAACCAGGCGCAAAACTTTAGAGCCGAAGCTTTCCTTGCCGCTGGCGTAGCCGACAGCCAGTAGAACGACTACCCGGAGATTTTCAGGTATCTTTAAGACATCTCACACCTTGTTTTCGTCGAAACTGCCTATCCAGCAGGTGCCCAAACCTTCCCCAGTAGCCGCGACAACCATGTTTTCCACCGCAATTGCAACGTCGATGGCGTGCCATTTGGGCGCCTTCTTCTCATCGCCGCAAGCCACAATAACCACGGGCGCTTGCTTAAGAAACCTGGCAAACATTCCTCCTGATAGGGCTTCCCTTTTTTCCACATCTGTCACCACTATGAAATGACGCGGTTGAACGTTGCTTGCTGAAGGTGCAAGTCTCGCCGCCTCCAGAATCTTCTCCAGCTTCTCCCTTGGAACTGGTGTGGGTTCGTAATTGCGGATGGATCTCCGCTTTTCTATGGCTTCGAAAACGTCCATTTCGTTCACGCCCAAAAATGGAGTGATGTGTTTTGGATATAAGGCTTTATCGCGTTTTTCAAGCTTGGGTTTTTATTGCCTTGTTAGCGTCAAAGTGGATACAATGCTTCGAGAGAGGATATTTAGAAGTCATAATACTTTCAGTATTGTGATTTAGAAACCTTTATATTCTGGTTTGTGTATTATTAAGTATAGAGAGTGTGAGTATTGGAAAGAGTTACAAAAAAAGAAATCTTAGCCAT
>CAZZLA010000247.1:0-1966 GCA_964655035.1 uncultured Candidatus Bathyarchaeia archaeon
GAGTAGCTCGAACCTCAACTGGTTTACATAGCAATCTTTCGATCAGACCCATCTTTTCGAGTGTTGGCAAAAGTCTATAGACATCTTCCCTGCGCACTTTTGAAAACTTTGCTACCTGCCCCACGGTAGTTTTTTCCAGTTTAAGTATAGCCAAGTAAACCTTTGCCTGATTAAGAGACAAACCTAAACCAAGCAGGAGGTCCGTGTTTTCATCGTTGGACATTCGAGATCGCGATTTTTATGCATATTTACCGACGTCACCATTTATGTTTTTTCTGATTTTCTAACATTTATCTAAAAACTGAATTCAGTATACGCTTTTCACGTGTTTTCTGGCGTGCTTATTTTTTTTATATTTGTTATTTGTCTCCTTTTCTACATTAAATTCGGTTCCTTCTTTTCCATCATTTGCATCTTAGCGCGCGTGCTGTGATGAAATGTAAGCTTACAACAGCATTAAAATTTATTCTAATCCAACAAGTTCGTGCGTTTCCTAATGCGAGGAAATGCCAAAAGTTTTTATGGAATTGGTCATTCTCATTGTGGGAAGGGAAGATATGTGACAAAACAGGGGATTCTTCGCATATATCTGCTTTTGGCATCGTTAGTCATTGTCACTTTGGTATTTGTTCTTCCACCTGTCAAGGCAGAGGCAACGACCTCGACCGTGGCTGATGACAATCCAGTCGTTTTCGCAACAATCCAAAACGCCGAGGACGGCGCACCAGTAATGTATGAGTTGAGTATTTCGGTAGGTGGTCAAGGCAGCACTTACCCCGTTGCTGGTTCATATACTTATGAGAACGGAAGCGAAGTCGCCATCACCGCTATTGACACGTCTTCTCTTTATGGCTTTTTATTTGAGTATTGGGTGCTTGATGGTTCAACGACAATAACGAAGAAGAATCATAATCCATTATACTTAATAATGGATCGCGACCATGAGTTAACGGCTGTTTTTCTCCAAGCGCCTCCTCCTTATTATCCACCTGAATCTACGCCTTCACCAACTTCTACTCCAGAACCGACAGCGACCCCTACATCAACCCCCACGTCTTCACCAGAGGTCCCTGAATTTCCTCTTTGGACCATTTTGCCCCCATTTATTATTGCTACGTTGCTGACAGCGGTTTTCTGCTTCAAGAAACGCAAACGCTAAACCGCTTATTCCTTTTAGAGTCTGTTTCGCTTGTTAGCTTTTGATTTTATAGTTTTCCGTTTGTGAGAGAAAGGAGAAAATGTTAGTAAGCCAAACGGAAAAAATTGACCGCCTTTCAAAGGTGTACGTCACGAGGCATAAACAAGGTTCAGGGGTTTCGTAAAGGTTTGATTTGTGTCATGCTTAAATATGTGCTAAGGCTTTTTTATTTTGGGTTTTAATTAGGAGTCTTAAGGGATGCCTGCTGTAGAAGTTGGTAGAGTATGCGTGAAAGTGGCTGGCCGTGAATTTGGAAAAAAATGCGTAATAGTTGACGTCATGGACAAAAGCTTCGTTATAGTAACTGGACCCAAAAAGGTCACAGGCGTAAAACGACGAAGAGTCAACATCAACCATGTTGCGCCCACAGAAGACACCGTCCAAATCAAAAGAGGCGCTTCCGACGAAGAGGTAACTCAAATGTTAGAGGCCTCCGGCAAACTGGAAGACATGACTGCAACCGCGGTGCCAATGTAAACTCTTAATACTTCAAACTTACTTTTTCTAAACTTCAAGGAGAAACAAACGTGCCTAGAACAGCCCCTCCATGGGAAACCACACGCGAAACACTCACCAAAGCAGAGGACGCCACCAACCCCGCGTATGGACATAAACCCAGCGAAAGACCCGCCGCCGAGTACATACGCTACGGCGTAATAAACCTCGACAAGCCCGCAGGACCCACAAGCCACGAAGTCGCCGCGTGGACCAAAAAAATCATGCACCTCCAGCGGATAGGACACGGCGGGACGCTGGACCCAAAAGTCA
>CAZZLA010000248.1:0-1908 GCA_964655035.1 uncultured Candidatus Bathyarchaeia archaeon
CCAATTGTTTTTCCACCCATGTCTTTGCCGATAAAATAGATTATCAAGCAAGATAACGCGCCCATGATTGCCGGAAAGAGCGCGGCAAACGACATTAAATCGATGTTTACTCCTAACCAAGAAATGATACTGTAAAGTGTTGCCGCGGTCATGGGTAAGGCAGGCAACGACCTGCCCATGTTCAGTCCACCTGGATACCATTGCTGATAATTTACCCAGCCTTGACCGTTGTTTTCCAAGTAAGGTGAGAGTAAACCGTTTTGCACCATGTGGTTCGTCAGGGTGAATTGATAATAGGGGTCAAATTCGTTAAGGCGCACGGTGCCTGAGGGTATTTCCCAGCGTATTGGTAGAACGCGAATTGTGAAGGCGATAAAGAGTATTAGAAGTAGAGCTGAATAACAGATTATTGATGCATGGCTTGTTTGGATGCGCAGTCGTCCAAAAGCTTTAAGACCGTTGACGAGCCGTTCCTTCGACGTTATTTCCTTCCCCCAACTTGAGCTCTTTTCTTCATACAGTAATGAAGTCCCTTATTTGTGTTTGTGATTAATAATTGTTTATGTCAACAATCGCTGTTTATTTATTGCTTTCGAAAAAACGGTCGAGTTCCGCCAAAAAAAGTTATCGGATATTATGCTTCGCTGCGAAACGTCATTTCATGGGTTTTACTTCGACGTCGATAGGGAGCAAAGACAGCTTTTTGCCGCATTTAGGGCATTTCCCCTCATATTGCTGTAAAATTTCATCGGGAGGTTTAAGCTCTGCACCTTCATATAGAACGTAAGTGCATCCCTTACAGATAACGCGTTGCGGCACGACATTTCACTTCCCGAAATAACAATGATAACATCTGCGACATATTTATTGGTTACTAACCTCCGATTTGAACATTGAACCAAAGCTTCAATAGAGACGATCTATTTGGGAACGAGATGTCGAGGATGAACGGCTTTTACGTTTCTTAATGGCAGCTACTCCAACAGTTGTGATCATAATTGTGGTTAAAATCACTATGAAAGCGATCTCTGGGAAAATCTGATAACTGGAACCCAGCATGGTGAGAGGTAATGAAGCTAACACTGCTGCTGCCAGACCTCTAGGAAACATGATGGTCATCAAGGTTTCATATTCATGCAACTCAGATTTCACGGCAGCTATTTTAACCACGATAAAACGGATTCCCAGAAAAGTGACAGATAATAATAAGCCGAAAAACACTGAAAAGTAAGATGAAAAGCTGAACAAAAGACCTGTAAAAACAAAAAAGAAAGAACGAATTAGAAAGCTGATTTGGCTATGAAAATCGCGCACGTTGTTGTCAATCGAGATGGTGGTTCGGAACCTAAGTTGTTTTGCGATAGGGCGCGAATTTCCAATGATCAAGCCGAAAAACAATGCAGAAAGCGCTCCGTTTCCATTCAAGTTTGTAGCAACTATATACGTTAGAAATAACATGGCTAGGGTTAGCATGTACGCGTTGGGCTTTCCTTTGATTCTTTCCAGAATAACAAGCCAAGCAACGCCAAAACCTAAACCTACCAGAATGCCTACGCCAAATGCTATGCCGACAGAGCCTAAAGCGGCTTCTATGCGCACTTCGCCTGAGAGCAGTATATTAATTGCTGTAAATGCGCCCACGGTGCACAAAACGTCGGTTAAAATGGATTCAAGACTGAGAACGGTTTCTATCTTTTCAGTGACTTTCAGTTTTCTTATCAGAGCTATCACTATTATTGAGCTGCCGCCGCCGACTATACTTCCTAGGAGCAAGCCATCTAGAAGTCGCCAGCCAAAAAACACTTTGGTGAATGCGGCCGTTACTATCACGTTTAGTATCCAACCGGTAATCGCCAATATCAAAGCTCTTGGGCTGTTCTTGACAGCTTCACGTATGTCCATGTTTAA
>CAZZLA010000249.1:0-1906 GCA_964655035.1 uncultured Candidatus Bathyarchaeia archaeon
GTAGCCTTATTTATCATTATGGAAAGGATAGGCTGAGCCGCTCAGTCGTCAGGCAGAATTTCTACACTACATATTGAACGATTTTATTCGGCATGTTGTCTGCGTTGTCTTTGGAGTGCTTCAGTAGCCAGTTCGAAAGCTTCTTACATGTGTTAGGGTCGCAGGAAAAACTCTTTTTTTCCGGATTCCACAACAGACAGTTAGCGCAAGGAATGTTCGAGCCGCTTCCCATGTTCCATCGTGGTTATTTCAAGCTTTGAAATTGATATATGACTTGTGAATTGCCACTAAGGGTCGCCTATAACGATTGTAGATACATTCGCGGGCGGCTGGCATAAGGCATAATAGATGACTTGAACATTCATACTAAACTTGGGTGCACGTCACGTTTGCTTTTACAAGTATTTGGCGTAGGTCTTGGTTGTGCACCGAAATCAACATTGGATCATCTGGGTTTGTGGTGTTAGCCATGAACGACAGGTGGTACGTGCCATTTCCGAAATCAGTGATGCTGGGCGATGTGACTTGAATCCATTCTTCGGTAGAAAGAGAGCCATCTTGTTCGTAGTAAACTGTGAAGTTTTGCGCCAGAGCTGGTTTACCTTCGTTGAGGATGTTGTAGGTTAAACTGACTTGTTTCAGCGACTCATTCAACAAGGTGTATTGTCCATTTACGTTGATCTCGGAGGTTACGTTTATTGCATATTCCGAATAACAGGTTGCCGAGGTTCCAAAGGAATTCAAGACCATATTGACGTAGGCACCTGAAACGCCATGCCCGTTGGAACCCCAAGAAATCCAAACGCCATCGTTATATGGCGCCATGTTTAGGGGCGTGAAGTCAATTTTCACAATTGCGCTAAACGAATGGCTGCTAACCAAATATTTGAATTGATTTAAATCTGCAACCAAAACATCCACGGAACCGCCGGTCGAGATGTTAGCCAATGCGCTTATGACAGTATTCCTAGCACCCAGCTTGTACGCAGAGAAACTATGCTCTGTTCCCGAATTGTGCACTGCCACGTTTTTTTGGGTGTCAGCGACATAGACAGCTGTGGAAAGCAGCAACAGGGTCACTATCAAAGAGGCAATAATGAGAACTTGACCAGAATTGCCACGGTTTGAACTGCGTGTTTTCATGTTAATCTACCCCTGCGAGCTGTAATCTTACGATGTAGACCGCGTAGTTGCTGCTTGTGCCTGCGCACACGTAATCCACCGCCGCAATTTTGTCGTTGACTGGACTCCCACTTGTTATCGGCACGTCGTTTATCGGCGTCATGTTTTCGTTGAAAACGGTTAGGTTAAACCACACCATAGGTGAGAATGAGGATTGAATGCAGCTTTTGAGGCTTACCCAGCTTTCATTGCTAATTAAATCCGCCAAGTACCCGTTGCTGTCCAAGCTTAGGAGTACGTTATGTGCTGTTGAAAAGAGTGTCTCGGTTGAGTCGCTTGAATGCTTTTGCATTGCTGGGATTAGCGTGAGCGCCGAAAGCAGCAAGATTGAGGCGAAGAACGCTTCTATTGTGCGTATTTGACCCTTGTTGTCTTTCAGCAGTCTCATTTAACCCAGTCTCCGAAGCTAAGCGTCAGTTTGTAGAGTGTTCCTTTAGCGAGTACTGTGTAGACGAACACATTTCTTTCAGAGTTTTCAAAGTTTGCTCCAAAATCCAGCGGGATGTCAGGATATGCGGTCCATTCCACAAAAGAGGAGGTGCCGTTGAGACCGGAGATGACGAGGACTGTGGGGCTTTTATCCACGAAATCTGGTATCGCATAAGTGGTAGCTGAGGTTGATGTGAGATTTGACTGGTAAGCGTACGAGAAAGCGTAGCCGTGCTCGATTATTACGTCAGGGAAATTCTTTTCCAAGCTTAATGTATAATTCAGTGGACTTAAT
>CAZZLA010000250.1:0-1899 GCA_964655035.1 uncultured Candidatus Bathyarchaeia archaeon
TATGGCTTGCATTTTTTGTGCCTCAGGGCTGTTTCATTTCTTCTTTGAAGATGGCTTCGAGGTTTTCTTTGTTTATTTTTAGTTCTTCTGCTAAGTCTTTGACCAATTTTACGTAGGTTCGGAAGAGGCTTTGCAGGATTTCAGCTTTCTCGTGTTCCGTTAACTCACTTTCTTCGGCGAGGAGCAGCGCAAACCATCTCCCAAGATCAGTGAGCTGGTACGTTTTGACCCAGATGGTTCTTCCTTCTTTCTCGTTTTTTTCCATGCATTCGGTTAGTACGCCGAGTTTAGTGAGGGCTTTGAGGTTTGCGATAATGGTTTTGTTTGAGTAGTTGAGCTGTTTAACGAGGTCTTTTTGGTAGATGTTTTTTGCGATTCCTTGCTTGAGCGAGAACCGTAAGACGTCAACTCCTGCTTTGGAGCCGAAGATGGCGCTTAATATCTTGTCTTTCTGTTCGACTGGAAGAAAAACTACATAAGGATGTAATTTTACAGTCAAATGTAACCCTTCGTAAGCATCTCACGGCTAAGCATTTAAGAATTATGGCTTAAGATTATAGCGGTATAGGTTTGTGCTCTCTAGCGCTCGAAACAAACTATAACCCCACTTATATAAACTATAAATAGTCAAGTTGTTCTGAAAGCTGGAGTGAACAAGCGTTCTTTGTTTAATGCTTGCGGTTCTTGATTCTCTGCGGAATCGCCTGTATTATTGGTGTTATATCTCCTCTGGCAAAATTACATCCAAACTCAAGGCTACAGGGACATTGCCCTCGTGCGCGGCGCAGCCAACCTGCAAGGTAAGAGTTGGGAGGTCATAATAACCTGGAAATACACTGAAGCCCCCTATCTGGCAAAGAGCGAAGAAATCTACACTCAGATGCGCATGGCGTATGAATGTGGCGTAGAATACGTTGTCATATTCAACTATGCTGAAGACATGAAGGGACTCTACGGGCCTTTGCAGCCGGAACATTTCCAAGCGCTGGAACGCTTCTGGAACGAGGTGGTGCAGAACACAACGGTGGTTCAAGGCGGAATCAAAGCCGACGCCGTGCTAGTATTGCCCGAAAACTACGGCGCGCGCGGCTGGGGCATGCGAAATCCAGACGACACCATATGGGGCTTATGGCGCCCAGACGCGAAGTCCCAGCAGATCTGAACACAACTGCGAGCACACTTGAACCGCACGGTTTACGCTTGGACATAGTCTACGATGACCCTGAGTATCCAGTTAAAGGAAAGTACAGTCAAATCTACTACTGGAACCAAAAAAGCTAAACGCGGAAAAGCCGCTTCTCGGATACAATAGCTTTTTTAATCTTCAGCCTCCATTCTTTTCGCGGTGTGTTAAAACGGCAATGACAGAGTGGCTTCCTGCCGACGGAGACACGTTCGTAACCAAAAATGGCTTCATCTTCAACACCTTCGGCTACGAACATCCCGACGACAGAGTTTTCTCGTTCCTCAAGTACATCCCCGCCAAATTCAAAGCGCTCTTCAACGTCCAAATGTTGGAGCGCACTTGGAAGTACGGCGACACCCAGCTTTTCAGGGCGGAAAAACTCTACACCGCTAAAAACTACACCACATTTATCGAGGCGTTCCGAAAGAACTTCCCAGACTACGTCTACTACTGCTATCTACGCAACAAGGAGCTAATCACCGTCCCGCTGGACTTCATTGAGCGGGTTTTCGTTCCGAGAGACCGCTTAGCCGCCCTGAGGCAAGTACCGAAGCCTGATAAGCTGCAAAAACTGGCGCTGGAACTCCTCAACGTGCTTTCCGCGGAGTCAGGCGTCAGCTTAGATGACTTCGGAATTCACGGCTCCATAGCCTTGGATATGCACGCGCCCGAGTCTGACATAGACTTCGTCGTCTACGGCACAGAAAACTTCC
>CAZZLA010000251.1:0-1893 GCA_964655035.1 uncultured Candidatus Bathyarchaeia archaeon
GTATTTCCCCTGTTATCCTCTCAGAAATGCGCATCAGCACTTCATAAGGGACTTGTCTGGCTTTAGCCGTTACGGCATCCTCTGAGTCCACAATTCTAACGGTGATGATGTTTCCGTAGACTCTTTCGCCTTTTTTGATTCCAGTGGCTTTATCGTTGTGAAGCACCGCGAAGTTCTGGAAGGTTCTCAGTTTTCTGGTTTCTTCTTCTACGATTTCGGTGGCTTTCCGCACAACTACAACTTTTTCGGGGGTAACTTCGCCGAGGACTCTCAGGGACAAAGCTGGACCTGGAAAGGGCATTCTTTCAGAGATTTCCTCGGGCAGACCTAGTTCGCGAGCTACCTTTCGGACATCTGGTTTGAACAGTTCCCGTAGTGGCTCAAGAATTTTGTAGCCGTAAGTCTCGGGGTTGATGCCTATCTGCTCCAAAACGTTGTGCTGGGATTTTATGCCTTTCACGGTTTCTATAACGTCGGCTTTAATTGTGCCTTGCACGATGAAGTTTATCTGTTCTTCCCGTGCGGCTTTGCCCAAAGTTTTATAGAATTTGTCTCGGAAAGCCTTCCGTTTCTCTTCAGCGTCCGTTTTGCCCTTGAAAACAGCGAAGAATTCTTCTTTGGCGTCAACAAACTTGGTTCGGATACCCAAGTTCCTGAGCGTTTTCACCACAAACTCTGGTTCGCCTTCTCTTCGAAGACCATCATCTACGAAAACCGCCACCAATTTGTCGCCCACAGCCTTGTGAACTAAGGCGGTTGTAACGGTGCTGTCCACACCGCCAGAACAGGCGGAAATTACTTTGTGTTTACCAACAATGTTTCGGATTTCTTTCAGGGAATTTTCAACGAAATTTTCGGCGTTAAACACTTTTTTTTCCTCCAAACCTTTAGTGTGCTAATCTAAGCTTTTACCTTTTTAGCTTTGCCGTCAATGCCGCTTTACTAAGTTATCGTCAATACTTTTTGCGGGTAAGCTCAGAAAAACTCTTGAATGCAAGATGAAAAAAGGTAGAAATAAGAAAAAGGAAGGCTATTGCGAAAGTTGCTTTCGCAACTCTTCGTACGTGGCTTTTATGTCTTCAACTGAGGCTTCGTCTTCTATGGTGGATGTGTCGCCTATTGGTGCTCCCATTATTACGGCTTTGAGTATTCTGCGCATGATCTTTCCGCTGCGTGTTTTCGGCAGTTTGTTGACCATGGCGATGGCGGCTGGTGTGGCTATTGGACCTATGGTTGTTCGGACGTGTTTTATAAGTTCCTTGCGCAACTCGTCTGATGGCGAAAAGCCGCTTCGCAGTACTATGAATGCTACGGGTACTTCGCCTTTCACTGGGTCTTCTTTGCCCATTACTGCTGCTTCCGAAACTGCTGGATGCGAAACCAGAGCGCTTTCAAGCTCAACAGTGCCTATGCGGTGTCCTGCCACTTTGAGGACTTCATCAGCCCTTCCAAGGAGCCAGAGGTAGCCTTCTGAGTCTTTGACTGCGTAGTCTCCTGTGTAGTAGACGTTGGGCCATCTTCCGAAGTAGGTCTGCTTGAATCTTTCAGGGTCTTTCCAAAGAGTTTGCAACATTCCAGGCCAAGGCGTTTTAACTATAAGGAAGCCTTTGTTTCCTGCTTGCGCGGGTTGCCCCTTTTCGTCGTAAACTTCGGCTTGGACGCTTGGCAACGGATACGTTGCTGAGCCAGGTTTAAGCGGAACCAGATCTATTCCTGATAGCGGCGCGATCATGAAGCCGCCTGTTTCTGTCTGCCACCAAGTGTCGATTATGGCGAGTTTTTCTTTTCCGATTACGCGGTAGTACCATTTCCAAGCTTCAGGGTTTATGGGTTCGCCGACTGTGCCGAGTATGCGGAGGGTGCTGAGGTCATGTTTGTTTATCCATTCTTCAC
>CAZZLA010000252.1:0-1878 GCA_964655035.1 uncultured Candidatus Bathyarchaeia archaeon
CGGCGGTGCCAGTTCCCGCGCTTTTTTGTGGACGTTGTCGCCCATCCGAATGAGTTCAGGAAGCAGGGATTCGCGGAGCACTATGGGGAAATTGCCCACGATGGTGTAGGTTGGGTTTACGCCGATTTCAAGCTGCTCTCTTGCAGGTATCTTGCCGATGGCGTCCACGGCGGATTCGTAGCGCCGGTCCACTGCCAACAACTCTACGTCGTCTTTGATTATGCTGCTGAAGTAGCTGGGGTAAGCGTTCACGCCCAACGCATACTCCTGCAAGTGAACCTTGTCCATGTCTTCTTCGCGGAGCAGACCGCGGTCCACCATTTCCTTGAATTTCTTGCGGAAAGATGACGGCGAATTGGCAAGGAAGTAGCCTCTGCCGCCTTTTGCTCCGGGCAGTTTGGCGATTGTCAAGCGATCGATTTCGTCTGGCTTTTTGAAGGTTGCAGGCAAACGAAGCCCAGCTTTGCGCAGCCATTTCGCCTGCTCTTCGCGGTTGGCTTCCCAGTGGAGCAGCTGACGGTTTCCGAACATGGGCACGTAGAGGCTGTTGGTTAGCTGTTCGGTGCTGAGGTAAGCTGTGAATGACCCGTGTGGGATCAAGATGACGTTTAGGCGTCGCAGTTTCTTCTGTAGCGCTTCGCTTAGCAGTTCGGTGAAATCTTTGACGATGATTATTTCGTCTGCCAACGGGAATTTCTTGTAGAGTATGGCGTTTTTCTCGGTGCAGACGCATACCGTGCGGAAGCCTTCTTCCTTGGCGCCCTTGAAAATGTTCAGGGCGGAATGCGAACCCAACGTGCCTATCGCGAGCTTGTCCAAGTCGTAGTTTTCCAGCATCTCGGCAGAGTCTTTGCTGGTTGTCACGTCACCACTTCCCCAAGCCGCCCCTCTTTCACCGCCTGCTTTATCTCCATGGCTACGCGTCTTCCCGGGCCCACTTCCATGCCGTACTTGTACTTCATGTAAGGCGATGTTGGCTCAACGCATGGGCAGCCTGGAACGCGGGGGCTCACATCGAAAACGTAGAACTTCAAGTCTTTGGTCACGGCTCCTTGAAGAGCGAAAAGCCCGATCATGCCAGGCGGGTACTCGGTTTTGCAGGTGTCCACGAACTGTTCGGCAGCTGTAAATATTTTTTCTATCTGGCTTTCCCGCATGGTTGCGCCCATATGCCCAATCTCAATGTTCTGTGTGGGTATCTTGAGTTCCAGCTGTTCTGGGGCTGGAAGGTCGAGTACGCCGTCAAGGTCTGTTTGTATCCTGCGATCGAAGCCTAAAAGGTCTATATCGCCTGTTAGGGGTGACCAGAAAAGGTTGGCGTTGAACTTGGCGCCTATGACGTATTCTTCTATTATGGAGTCTTTCAGCGCTTCTTCGGTGATTATGCCCTGTTTCACGCGTTCTGCAGCCGTTTCCTCAAACTCCGCGGGGGACGAGGCGTAGAAGAAGGCGCGTTCTATGGCGCGTTGTTTCTCTGGAACCTTGGCGATTACGAGGCGGTCGATTTCGCTGGGTGACTTGAAAATCCTTGGAGTGTTTATGCCTGCTTGCTGGAGGAGGTACTGCTGGTTTTGGGGGGTGTTGCGCTCTTCGGTTCGGAGCATGTACCTGTTCCCGATAAGGGGCACGGTGAATTTTTCTTCTATGTTCTCGTAGCCCGCGTACACTGAGAAGGATCGGTTAGGCACAAAAACCGTGCTCAGGTCGTTCAGTTTTTTCACGTTGGTTGGGCTGGTTATGTCCGCGAACTTGTCCAGAAGCAGCGTGTGGTCGAAGATGTTGCTGTAGTACCGCGTGTAGGTTTTGTCTCTGCCCTTCCGGCACACCACCACGGTTTCGAAGCCTTCCTGTTTGGCGCCTGAAGCGATTTCCAGCGCC
>CAZZLA010000253.1:0-1789 GCA_964655035.1 uncultured Candidatus Bathyarchaeia archaeon
TCAACTCTTTTGAGTACATAGGCAAGGTTCTCTACAAGCTTTTCAAGAGCGAGTTGCCCATAATCGAGAAAGTGCAGATAACTTTCATCACTGATCCAGCGAAGGTGAAAGAGCTTTACTCCGCGGCTCTGGAAGATTATGAAGCCCGAGACGCGAAGGCCAGAGGCTTAAAAGATGAAGAGGTTGACAAGTTCTATGGCTGTGTCCTGTGCCAGTCATTTGCCCCAAGCCACGTTTGCGTTATCACGCCACAGCGCTACTCCAACTGCGGCGCAATAAGCTGGTTTGACGGACGCGCCTCAGCACAGGTCGATCCGAAGGGACCAGTTTTCGCCATCGAAAGAGGCGAACTTTTGGACGCGGAAAAAGGCGAGTATGCAGGCGTAAACGAGGTTGTCCAAAAGAAGTCTCTGGGTGACGTTAACAGAGTCTGCCTCTACACGGCGTTCGGTCATCCGCATACTTCATGCGGTTGTTTTGAGGCCGTTGCATTCTATATTCCGGAAGTGGAAGGTTTCGGCTTAGTCCACAGAAGCTTTAAGAGCGTTACGGTAAACGGTTTACCTTTCTCGACTCTCGCTGACTCGACTGCAGGCGGGCGACAAGTAGACGGTTTCCACGGATTATCCATTGAGTACATGCGTTCCCCAAAGTTTCTGGCTGCTGACGGTGGATGGAACCGCGTTGTGTGGTTGCCTAAAGAGATCAAGGAACGCGTCCAGGATTTCATTCCCAAAGAAGTTGTTGACAAAATAGCCACTGAAGAACAAGCGCAGAACGTTGATTCCTTGAAAGCTTTTCTGAAGGAGAAAGACCACCCAGTGGTGGCTAGGTGGGAGGCAGAAGCAACAGTTGAGGAGGTAGCGCCTGCAGAAGCGATAGCGGAAGAAGGTGCAATGATACCTGTAGCATCGGCTACAACTTTACCAATAATGGCTGGCGGCTTCAAGATAATCCTAAAGGACGCTAAAATCTACGCCAAGAAAGTCATTATCCGTTCGATGAAAGACGAGAAAAAAACTTAAAGGGTGAAGCCTTTTGGCTGACAAAAAGAAAAAGGTTGAAGACATCGGAATAAACTTTAGCCCTGACCTGCTAGAATTGCTGGCGAAGTTTAAAGAAATCGAACTGGAAGACTTCGAGCTGGAAGTAGGCGATTTGGAGCTGTGGCTTCAGTCTGGCACATTGCCCAGCCAAGTCATGCCAAAGTCAAGATTGGCCTTAGCACTAAAGGGCAAGCCTATAGAACTGATGCAAGCGCAGTTTGTGCCTCCGGTCGAGACTTATCCAGGCAAAATTGTCGAAGTCAAACTTGGCGCTACCAAAGGTGAAGGTGGAACACGCGGGCGGTCAATAATTATCGGCGGTGAGACTTCACCAGCTTTCTATACATTTGAGCGACCTGTTGTGCATCCTCCTGTGGTTACGCTTGACGTTTTTGACATGAAAATTCCCTTGTCAAAAGCTGTTAAGATGCACGTGAAGGACGTTATTGGTGATCCTGCGGCTTGGGCGAAGCTTGCGGTTGAAAAGTTCGGCGCAGACATGGTTACGGTTCACCTGATCAGCATTGATCCGTTGCTGAAGGACGCCACGCCGAGGGACGCTGTCAAAACAATTGAAGAGGTTCTACAGGCTGTTGATGTCCCATTGGTGATCGGCGGTTGCGGTGACCCGGTTAAGGACGAGGCTGTTTTCGCTGAGGTCGCTGAGACTTTTGCTGGTGAACGTTTTCTAATTAGTTCTATAACGCAGGACATGGATGTTGAGCGCTGCGCGAATTTTGTTA
>CAZZLA010000254.1:0-1779 GCA_964655035.1 uncultured Candidatus Bathyarchaeia archaeon
AGCTATTTTCTGCTGTTCAGCAGGTTTTTTCTCCCTCATCAGGGGAACGACAAACTCGAGAATCACAATTAAAATTATGAGTGCTATGACGATGGGCAAACCCCAAGGATTTTGTCTTGGATTCATGAAAAGGGCAATGTGCCCAACCCAGGGAATCCGCATCACCACCTTGCCAACCACAAGGTCCTCGGGAACTCCTTGACGGCTGTTCCATGGATCGTAATCAGATGGCGGAGGAATTTCAGGCCACTTTACACGGCTGTTTCCATCTCCTTTTGTGTAGAAGTATAAAGTGCCATTTCTTTTCTCTTCAGCCACTATCCGGTGTACAATAAGCTCACTTGGATCTTCGGGTTTGTGGAAAACGATTATGTCACTGTTCGGGTAGTTGTCGTTAAGGTCTGCAGGATCGACGCCTTGAACGATGATCAGGTCTCCTATGTGTAAGGTGCGGGAAAAAGGGTGAGACCAGCCATCACACGCGTCGTTTTGTGGGATGCACATGCTGCCGCTTACCACCGCCAGCGCGGGATATGGCGTGTTCAGCACTGCTTGTGAGCCGAACCAAAAGCCGAATACCGCTAGGGCGATTAAGCCGATGACAACGGCTGTTTGGATGTACTCGTTCTTCCAGAGTTTCTTGAGATTAACTGTCAATGGTGTGCCTCGGTTGGATGTTGAAATATTCTTGTTCAATAGGCGTTCTATGTTATAAAACTTAACGCTTTCAAAAAAGGAAAAATGAGGAGATTATAGGTTGATTGTCAACATTAAAGCGTTGATGAATGTTTGCGTGTTGTTGTGCAGTGCGAGTTTAGATTTTCTTTTTACTTAGCACTTCGCGGAAGCTGCCACCACATTTTGGGCATTTATATAGCCCGATTTCCAGCTGCATTCTTTTTCCTTGCTTGTCTGGACGCCCTGCCATTTTCCATGTCTTCGTTGGCTTTGCTACTTCGGCTCCACATTTTGGACATTTAGCCATCTACATTCCTCCATGATTACGATGCATGGTTTCTTATGATGATAGATATATAATTTTCCATTGTTTTCGAATAGAAAATTTCTGTTTAAACATCAAAATTAGACATTTTCCTGTTAAAAGCATGGAAAAAAAGTGAAGACCACGTAAAAACCGCAAGTGAGTCAAAAAACCAGACAAGCGCCTTAGATTGACAACATTTTTCCCTGTTTCAACTCGAAAATTTTGAGACGCAACGTTCCAAAACGTTTTTACATTTGATTTCCCGCTTACTCTTCTCGGCACCTGAGGGTCATCCAAGATTGCAGGAATCTTCTGAAAGCGTTTTTGAGATGCTTGTGAAGCCAGTTCGAAGGCTCATTGAACAGAAAGGATTCCCTGAACCCACCGAACCCCAAGAGAAAACTATCCCCAAAATCATAGAAGGCAAAAACGTTTTACTTATCTCGCCCACGGCAACAGGAAAGACCGAAGCCGCGATTCTCCCCGTGCTCAGTATGCTCCTTCAACAGCCGAAAACACCCGGCATGAAAGTATTGTACATCACGCCGCTGAGGGCTTTAAACCGCGACCTCCTTGAGCGTCTGGAGTGGTGGTGCAACAACTTGGACATTAAGCTGGCGGTTAGGCATGGCGACACCGACACAAAAGAAAGAACGCGGCAGTCGCGGAGTCCACCGGACATTCTGATAACCACGCCTGAAACGTTGCAGGCGATTCTTTCCGGTTGGGTACTGCGGCAACATCTGCAAAGCTTGCGGTGGGTGATAATTGATGAAGTGCATGAACTGGCGGAC
>CAZZLA010000255.1:0-1773 GCA_964655035.1 uncultured Candidatus Bathyarchaeia archaeon
AGCTTCAAAGGCGATGTTAAAAGCGGTGTTGAGGCGGATTGGCAGGGTGTTTTAGTGCCTCGGGATGTGCAGTTGGCGACGGATGCGCGGAATCCGTTGATAGAATACTATTAAGCTGGTGTTTATTAGACTATTCGCTTTAGTTAAGAATGGGTTAGGTGAGAGGAAAATGAGTATCTTTAGAGCTTATGACATTAGGGGAATTTATGGGAAAGATTTGACAAAAGAGGTCATGAAGAAAATTGGTATGGCTGTCGGCACATACACATCTGGGAACTTCACGGTTGGAAGGGACTTCAGGGAACACAGCGATGAGCTTGAGGCCGCTTTTGTTTCGGGTGTGGTGAGCACTGGTTCGAATGTTCGCATGGTTGGAACTTGTCCAGCTAGCGTTTGTGTTTTTGCCAATTGGCGTTTGAAGAATAACGTGGCTGCTTACGTTACGGCTTCTCATTTGCCAGCTGAGTGGAACGGCATCAAGTTTTTCCATCAAGACGGTGTTGGGTTCTTTGAGGATGAAAACAAGAAACTCGAGAAAATCCACGAGGCAGGACCTTTCAGAAAAGGCAAAGGTTCGGTGGAAAAAATTGAGGGTTCGGAGCAGGAGTACATTAGTTTCATCAAGGCGCGCATTGCGCCGAAAAGGTTGAAGGTGGTTGTTGATTTCGGGAACGGCGCTGCCTGCTTGATTGTTCCGAAGATTTTGAAGGAATTTGACCTTGAAGCGAAGTACCTGTATGATTGGCCTGATCCGACTTTTCCGAACAGGGATCCAGAACCTAAGCCTGAAACGTTAACTGGCTTGTCCAAGAAGGTGGTTGAGGAGAAGGCAGATTTGGGGGTTGCGTTTGATGCGGATGGTGACAGGGCGCTTTTTGTTGACGAAACAGGCAAGGTTATGATGGCTGAGCAGAGCGCGGTTTTTTTCATACGAGACCTGATGAAAACTCAGAAGGGTCCTGTTGTTGCCAACATTGAATGTTCAAGCTTGATTGACGAGGAAGCAAGGAAGTATGGTCAACAGGTGTTTCGGATACCTGTGGGTCACACGTTTCTGGTGCAGCAGACAAAGGCGCATAACGCGATTTTGGGGGTTGAGAAGTCAGGTCACATTTGCGTGCCTAAGTTCTACTGGTTTGACGATGCCATAATCAACAGCGTGTACATGATTGAGATCGTGTCGAAACTTGGCAGAAAAGTTTCTGACGTGGTTGCGGAGATGCCCAAGGAGTTCTTTGACAGCACTGAGATTGGCAGCACTGACGAGAAGAAGTTTGAGATAGTTGAAAAAATTAAGGAGCAAGCCAAGGAGAAATATGCGAAGATAACCACGATTGACGGTGTTCGTATAGATTTTCCTGATTCGTGGGCGCTTATCAGGGCTTCAAATACTTCTCCGATGCTACGGTTAACTGTAGAGGCGAAGAGCGAAGAAAGCTTGGTGGCTCTCAAGAGAGAGATGATGCGGCTGATAAATGACATTGCGAACGCGTGATTGGTATTTGGCAGCGGAAAATTTATCAGCGAAGGAGACATGAAACAGTCAGTTAAAACGCATTAGAGTGCGCGAAACGAGGTGAACAATAAGCATGATGATGGAGATAAAGGTTGACGCTTCCGAACTCAAAGATGAAGGAAAACAAGTGGTCCAAGCGCTTGCAGACTTCATTAAGGAGAAAACAGGCGCTGAAGTAACCAACGAATCCAACAAGGTAACAGTGAAAGGCGAAGGAAAAGCGATTTCCAAGAAGTACCTTAAAGTGCTCGTGAAAA
>CAZZLA010000256.1:0-1745 GCA_964655035.1 uncultured Candidatus Bathyarchaeia archaeon
TTGGAACAATGACAATTAGCGTTTGCGCGCGCGGAAAACCGTTAAATTGCCAATCTTCTACATGTGTAAAATCCAGCATGCTGGAAGTCTCCTACAAAACTCACCATGTTTCTGTGCATAAAGCGATAAGACTGATTAGCCGCGCGCGCTGATTTCTGTTGCCATCGCTCAAATTACTGGAGTGCCTATCCACTAACTAATAAATTTAATGTTCAGCTGGACATACTGCAGGAGGGGAAGCAAGCGAAAAAGTTTAGAGCAACCAGCAGTAACCAGTCTTTAACAGTAGGACTGAGCAAGATGAGCAACTGGGAACTGTTCGTTTCACAATCAAACGTTTTCGGAGGCATTCAAAAACCCTTTAGAAAGGCTAAGTACGTGGTTTTCGGCGTTCCATTCGACGTTACAAGCACGTACAGAACAGGAGCACGGTTCGGACCCAACGCGGTCAGGCAGGCTTCTCAGAACATAGAAACGTACAGCCTCCGCAGTGGAGTAGATGTTGAAGACTTGCTGCTACACGATTTGGGCGACTTGCACGTTTCGACAAGCCCTAGGAAAACTGTGGACATACTGAAACTTGTGGTTGAGGACCTTTTAGCCGTTAAGAAAATTCCTGTGGCAATTGGCGGAGAACACACCATAACTTTGGGCGTTCTGAAAGGGTTAGGCGACAAAGCAAGCGAAACCGCTGTTGTCAGCTTTGATGCTCATCTTGACGTGCGCAAGGAGTATCAGGGATTAACGCTTTCACACACCACTTTCATGCGGGTGATAAACGAGGAAGTGAAGCCCGCAAAAATAGTTGAGGTGGGAACGCGAGCGGTTAGCAGGGAAGAATTGGCTTACGCAGAACAGGTTGGATTAGACTTTTTCACGTCGCAGCAGATAAGAAAGGAAGGAGCAGCGCAAATTATCCAGAGGCTGAAGGAAGAGCTTGCTTTGTATGAGCGGATTTATTTGACGGTGGACATGGATGTGCTTGACCCTGCTTTTGCGCCTGCAGTGCAGAACCCAGAGCCAGAAGGCCTAGAAACACATACGCTGCTGGACGTTTTGTGCGCCTTATGCGACAAACGCGTGGTCGGTTTTGACGTTTTGGAGGTTGCTCCTGTTTATGACCAGGGAGTTTCGGCGGTGGCGGCGGCTAAAGTGATGTTTGAGGTGCTTTGCCAGCTGGAAAAAGCTTGAAAAGCATAAAAGCGACTGATTATGTAGTAGCTACTTCGGTGAAAAATTGGTGGTCTTTAAACTCTGATACGTTCACGGCGACTTATACCCCTCTATATATGGCACGCGGTTTGAGCGTTTAGCCTTTAACGCAGAGGTTGACGGTAAGACCGAAAGTTTTAGAGAGTGGATTAAACATAAGGGAGAGTGAAAATTACATGGCTAACTAGAAAGAAGACCCTTACGTCAAAGAGTGGCTTTCGAAAGTCTCAGAGCGCACAAAGCGTAGCCACTCTATATATAGATTAAACTAATGCTTAGACTATTGCTGGCTGTACTTCGCCGTAAGAGTCATGGTTCGTACTTGTATTTTTCGCAGTAGGCTTCGTACGTGGGAAAAACGTCTCTTACGCGGTCAAAGCGTTTTTTCGCGTTGACTTTTTCCTGAAGTTTCAGCACTTCTTTCGGTTTGCTGAAACGTTCTTTCTTGCCGTCTTCGCGTTTTCTTTCAATCTTTATGCAGTCGTCCACCATGCAGCATAGCACGCAGGCGCCGCAGTAGACGCACAGATCAT
>CAZZLA010000257.1:0-1734 GCA_964655035.1 uncultured Candidatus Bathyarchaeia archaeon
GTTGATCCCTTCCCATTTGGGAAAACAAGTATTTTGCCTTTCACGCTTTTTCCTTGTAGCTCGTGCCCTTTCTCGATTATTTCACCCGTGTTCGGGTCTACTCCACCATAAAACGAGATAGGCTGAGAGGTTACCAAGGCTTCCTCTTGCGCCTTTCCCTTTGAAATAATTCTTCCCCTCAGCTCCATTTTCCCGTCACCGCTGCTTCCACACACTCTTCTAAACTGCCCATCTTCGTGAGCATGTTGTTATGCCTTGAATAGTAGCATCCTTTCGCTGAGGTTGTCGCCACCGACCTAAACCTGCCTTTCAACGGGGCTACTGCCATGCAGGTGTCGCAGGCGAATTTTCCTCCTGCACGCTCAATCACCGCGGTGTACCCGCGTTTGTCCGCCAACTGCTTCACAAACCTAGAAGTGGCAACCCAAAACTCCGTCTTCGCAGAGATTTTCCTGCCTTTTACCAGCTCGGCTATGGCGGCAATTTCCTTAATCGAGCAGTGAGGACAGCCCACGCACACCAATTCAATGTCGGTAACTTCATCGTTGATGTTCTCGTACGCCTCTCGGATGTCCCTGTCTTCCACCGTGACCGAATCCTTCGGAGGCGGATGCATTTCTGACCCGGGAGTTATGTCATGCATGTAGAAAAGCGGTTTAGCCCCATACGTAACCACCGAAGCGCAAAAAGACTTCAACTCGTCCACTTCAGCTTCTCTTATGCCCGTTATGTACGGTATCTTGTTTTCCGCCTTCTTCCCTATGCTATAGCCGAGAGCACCCCAATCAGAAACCTTGGCTAAACGAGCGTTTACTTGCACGTGAATATCTGGCACTCGGTTCTCGTCCAAATGAAGCCCGTAGCAGGGAGTCTTGCCCACAAACGCCGCCGCAAGCGCTGAAGGCCCACCTTCCCTATTTGTTTTTGCTCCGATGACCGAGTTTGCGAAGGTCACGGCTGACGATTCGGACCAAGCAATGTGTTCCCCGTAACGGGGTAGGTTGCCGATCAGATATGGCGTGCACGTGCACGAGACGAGTATGCCCATCCTTGTGAACGCGTCTATGACTAAGTTTTGTTTTTCCGCGAATTCCTCGCTGATTCCAAGCTGCCGCCAGTTCTCCAAGTCCATGCCCGCAGGGTTCAAAGTTGTTAGCACCTTGACTCTGCCGTCCTTCGCGAGTTCATTCAGGAATTCCAGGCCGGCATCGCCGAGGTTGTGGTATGAGACGCCTGCCACCTGCACGGAGCCAACTTTTATGAGTCGTTCAGCGCCGTAGATGTCGCCTAGGGCGACGAGGATTTCCATGGATTTTCTTACGGCGTAGCCTTTTTCGCCGTTGAGTATTTTTTCTTCTTCTTTGGTGAGGTGCATGAAAATCACAGGTAACTGTTTAAGTCAACTTTGCGGTACCTTTCCTTCACGAAGCTCTTATCGGTTTTCCCCGATGGAATCGTGGCTTCTAAGCCCATCTTGCAGGTTCTCGCCTTTTTCCCTTCCGTCAAGTCTCCAGACGGGTCAAGAGAAGAGCCAGGCTGGTTGGGCAGAATGACTGCGTTTTTGTCCGCTTGAAACCTCGTGGCGATGGCCCATTCCACATCGTTTGGCTCGTAGATGTTTATGTCATCGTCTACTATAACGCAGTGCTTCAGCGACTTGTGCCCTTCAAAAGCCGCGGTTATCGCTTTCTTTCCGTCGTCTGGGTTCTGCTTCTTTATCTGGACAACGGCGTG
>CAZZLA010000258.1:0-1734 GCA_964655035.1 uncultured Candidatus Bathyarchaeia archaeon
TTTTCTCCTTTAATTTGACTGCAGAGCCTCAGCAAACCCTTTTAGAAGTAGCGGCTTCAAATTATCAGTTAGGGGCAATTATTTTCCATTCAAACCCATTCGTCTAACAGCTTTATTACGGCTCGCGCCTTCAAAGTACTTGCCAATCTAAAAAACCGAGTTTTACCGCTCAACATTTGCATGACGACACTTTCCTTCTCAAGCAAAGTTAAATGCCGTAACGTAGTTGCATAATTTGTTCCAAGCCTATGCGCTAAGACTGAGGTGTTCAATTGCCCGAGTTTGAACAGCAGCTTTAAGATTCTCATCCTTGTCTTAGAACAAAAAACGGCTTCAAGCTCCAAGACTAATCAACCTTCAGAAAAAGGGAGTTTGGGTTGATTCCTTGTTCCTCTCAGAAAACGGTTTGGAATACCGAGGAGAATGTGCAGGTGTAAACCATTTTTCTGGGGGGAAATCAAGGCTCGCAAACTCCGAAGTGACATTGATACTCAGAGCATAAAAAACATGTGGGGAAACGACAGGGCTAAGCGGTGGAGAGGGAAGTTAAAGTGAATAGCGTAAATCACGTTGTTAGTTTACTTCAAGAAGCGCGAAAGTTAAGAGGAATTCGGGTTTAGGCTCTCTCAACTCCTTTTAATTTTCCAAAAATTTTTATTCGCGGTTAACGTTTAATATCACGTGCTGGCGAACTTCGAAATGATTGAAGCGCTAACGGGAGTTTTCAGCGGAATTATTTCAGGCATAATTGTAGCAATACTCTCTAAACTCGCGAGTAAGGGATTCAATTTCAATGCGGGGGCGCGAATCGTGGTTGTCGGCAGCATCGTTGGATTAATCGCCGCTTGTCTGGGTGCTACGTTTTTGACGCGGCAAGAATGGCTTTTAACCGTCGTTGTTTTAGCGTTGTTCGCATACGGCGGTAACATTGTTTGGCGAAGGTTAGATGGACGCGTAAGAATCGACAGGGAACGCTTATTCGTGTGGGCGTTAAATTGGACTACTGCCGTTTACATCACGCTTTTTCTTGTCGCGCTCTTTTTGTGGTTTCTTCCGTTTTTGTTCGGTGATAAATTCATGGTCTGGGATTATGAGTATGATGATTGGGTGTTTAGATGGTTTGCTATGAGTGTATCACGAAACGAGAGGGACGCCTTCGGCGTTTACATAATCTTCGGGTTTCCCTTAATGGCTGTCTTCTTATACTACGCGTTAGCAGGCGCAGGAACAAGAGGACCGGGCAATGAGTGAAGAGGAAGAAGATTGGGAGCACGAGTACCCAGAAGGTTCGCTTGGATGGAAAATCAATCGCAAGATAGACGCGATTGAAGGGCAAGCGTTGAAAAGCGGCGCGGTGTTTTTAGCCATATTCGCTGCTTTGTTTACACCTGGTGTGATTGAGATTGCTGCTTATTGGAGCACATTTCCAAATCCGAGCAGTCCGTTTTTTGATTGGCTTAGGTTTGCCAGAGGATTGAGTTACAGTTTAGCGGGATATTATATGGTTGTTTACGTTGTTACGCTGCTGATTTTTGCGGGCGGGTTCCTTTACTACGGTGTGCGTTTGGTTTGGCACGGATTGAAGACGCGTAAGAGATGACCAGTTAAAACAGTGCACGCTTCTATCGTTTTTTGTGATTCAAGAAGGACGTTAAGTCCTGACAGATAATAGCAGGAATAATGCAGCCGTTAACAGACATAATCTTCGGATGGAGCAAAAGAGTACAAACCTGC
>CAZZLA010000259.1:0-1729 GCA_964655035.1 uncultured Candidatus Bathyarchaeia archaeon
CTGGACAAGGCCTTCGGAGCGCTCAATTACAGTTTTGTCCTGGGAAAGCTGCTTTGATATCTCTGTGGCGGCTTAGACCTGAATTTTACGGCGAAGCGCCCGACATGGAGCTTTTTTATGTGAGAGCGGTGAAGGAGGCGGTGCATGAGCTGGGGCACACCTTGGGTTTGCGGCATTGTTCGATTTCCTCATGTGTTATGCACTTTTCTAATGGCATTTCTGACACTGACGTGAAACAAAGGTTATTCTGTGACAAGGGTTACTTACACGTTAAAACAAGCATCAAAAGGTTAGGGTGAAGACTTTGGCTGAAAAATTTTCCGTTCAAGTGGTGTATTTGGTTCCAGTACTTGCCAGTTTGCTGTTCGGGCTCGGCTGCGCTTATCTTCTTTTGACGCAGCCCGTGAGTCTTGTCCAGGTTGCGCCTTTTTCAGAGAATAACGCTTCAGCCCCCTTCGGCAACGCCTTCTACTTCGTTATCATCGTCGCCTTAAGCGCTACGGTGTTTTATATTCTTCTTAAACGGAAAAGCCGTAAACTCATAACTGCGCTTATAGCCTTGGCTTTGACAGCTGCCTCTCTGCTATTGTCGGTGGTTTACTTGTCTTCTATATTTGCTTATGCGCCAAGCGTGGATTTTTTGGTCTCACCCCTCTCTGTGCTAATTACCGTTATCTTTGACCTTGCCATTTTCCGTTTAGGCAGCAAAGCCCGCAACCTTGTGATGGTGTTTTTAGGCGGTGGACTCGGCGTGTTTTTTAGCGCGTCTATTCCGTTCTACAGTGCAGTGCTGATTTTGGTTTTCTTGGCTGTTTATGATGTGTTTGCTGTTTATTATGGGCCTGTGGGTAAGATAGCGGATTCTGGGCTTGATCAGCTTCAGGGTTTAAGCTACTCCTTTAAGGATGTTCAAATGGGTCTAGGTGACTTGGTTTTCTATTCCATGCTTGTTGGAACCATGCTTTTCAACTTCGGCTTGCTCTTGTACATAGTCTCCTTAATTGGCATCCTAGCTGGCTCCTTTATCACGTTTGTTTTGCTGGAGAAACGGGGGATGTTTCCGGGTTTGCCTTTTCCAATTCTTCTGGGGCTTGTCGGCGGCTTTCTCGTGTCACTGATATAACCGATAAACGTACTGCATTTATTCAGCCTCAGCCTTTCCAAACAACTTCTTGAAAATATCACGAATTCTCTGCGGACCTTCCACCACAAACACGCCGTCCATCCCCGCTATCTTTTTGACCTGTTCAACCTCTTCTTTCCTGACTCTCAACTTCATGTCTTTGCCGTTTGGAAGTTTCGTAAAAACCGTGCCTTCCTTGTAGTCTGTGGGTGCAATGTAAACGGGCGCGAAGGCTTTCAGGCTCATTATCGTTGCGTTCGTGAGCATGGTGTCGCCTATGCCGTTTGCAATTTTCGCAACCGTGTTTGACGTTGCAGGAGCAATAAGCAGAAACTCATACTTGCGCATCTGCATCCAAGCCGCAAGGAAAGGCGTATTAGAGTTAAGCTCAACTCTGACATTGCCGAAGCCCTGTTTCAAGTCGTCCTCAAGACGGTAATACTTCAACACGAGGTCTGCGGCTTTGGAAACAAAAACCTGTATCTCCACCGTGTCCGCGTATTCCTTCTGGATTTCCTTCATCACTGCTATGAACTCGGCGATTTTGTCGCCGGCGCCCGTTATTCCCCAAGCTACTTTTCTTTTCTTAACTTTACTTTGTTCTTC
>CAZZLA010000260.1:0-1701 GCA_964655035.1 uncultured Candidatus Bathyarchaeia archaeon
GACAAACAGCCTCCCCAAACACGAAATTTAATTCCGGAACAAAAATATCCGCGTCAACAACACCTAAAACCCGATTCAAACCTAGGTTTTTAACGGCGTAGCCTTGAACCTCGCTTAGAATTGTGTGCGAACGATACTGCTTGCGCTTTTTATCGAACGCTGTTTCTCTAAGAGGCATTTTTCCGTCAACCGCCCTGCACGTTGTATCTGGGAAAACTCGCATTACGCCTTCTCGTATTCGCAGCAACACGGCTTCTTCTACCTGTCCGATGGGTAAAACGCCAATCTTCATAGCTGCATTCTAGACCTCAAAGGTTTCTCCAGTCTTCGGCGCAACAGCATCTAAACCAAGCTCAGAGTTAGCCCACTTCGCGAAAAGCTCGCAGTTCGCTTCTTCGCCATGAACAACAAAAACCTTCGGTTTTCCACCAAGCTTCCGCAGAGCCTCTTTTAGTTGGCTTGCCCCGCAGTGCGAGGAGAAATCGAAATGCTCGTAACGGGCTTTAACCTTCCGCACTTTTCCGTCAATCGTGCAGACACCTTTTTCCAGAAGCTCTTTCCCAGGTGTTCCCGGGATTTGGTAGCTCACCAAGAAAATCGCGTTGGTGGCTTTTTTCCCAAGCTTTGACACGTAAAAGGCAGCTGGACCACCCTTAAGCATGCCTGCTGTCGAGATAATCACGCCAGGACCCCTGAGGGCTTTTCGCCGGTCTCTCCAGCCTTCAACCCACTCAATCGAATGCATGGCATTCATGAACAACTTTGGGTCTCTCAAAAACTCTCTATGATTCATGATTATTCTGCTTGCTTCGCGAGCCATACCGTCCAAAACAACAGGATACTCAAAATGATGCGCCGCAAGTACGCAAGCCATCTCCTGTGACCTTCCAACTCCGAAGGCAGGCACCAAAACGGTTCCGCCCCTCTCCACCACTTCTGTAACGGAGTCCACAAAGCGTTTTTCAAGTTCTAAACGGTCTGTGTGGTCCTCGTTTACGTAGGTGCTTTCTGTGATTACGACGTCCAAGTCTCCGTAGTCCATGGCTGCTCCTGCCAAAAGTTGACTGTCAGTTGTGTTGAAGTCGCCTGTGTAAAGCAGTCTTTTGCCTTTAACTTCAAGCAATACTTGGGTGCTTCCAGGCGTGTGCCCCGCGTTTACAAGCTGTAAGCGCATGTCACCCACTTTTTCTTTAACGCCGAAACCCAGATGCTTGCTGCTTTGCATCAAAGTTTTCAGTTCTAGGTATTCAAAAGGCAAATAGTACCCTGAAAGGTGAATGAAATCTTTGATCAGAAGTTGTGTTAGGTCTAAGTTCAGCTTGTTTGTGTAAAGCGGCATTTTGCCATGAATGTAAAAGATTGGGAGGGCACCTGAATGGTCAAGGTGGCTGTGGCTTAAAATTAAAGCGTCAACCTCTTTCGGAGGCACGTGCATGGGAAAACCTGGTTCACGACCAATCATCACTCCGTAGTCTAACAAAACCTGAGTTTTCTTAGACTTAACTGATATTCCTATCCTGCCGACTTCGCGGGCTCCTCCGAGAAATCCAATCTGCAATCAATACCAATCCTTTTTCTTTAACATCCAAAGAGTAAACATCAAACTGACGTGCTCTTTTAAAAATGTATTGACCTAGCCGCCGAATGCGCAGAAACCACCCCATTCTTTAACGCCTTCAAGATTTCATCAACGTCCAAGCC
>CAZZLA010000261.1:0-1695 GCA_964655035.1 uncultured Candidatus Bathyarchaeia archaeon
GGCGGGGTTTACCGGAATTCACATTACCGATGAGCCTGGATGCTACGTCTGTTTATCAACAAGCCATCAGATTATATGAACACATAAGTTGCTAAGGAGCTTAAACGCACGAAATCAGCTACTTGCGTTAGGGCAAGCAGTTTTCTTGCTTTTTTCTGAAGGGTTAAATATCCAGTTCTGCAGAAGTTTATTGGAGCTGATTGAATGAAGGGTAAAGGACCTCTGTACATTTTGCCTTGGCGATGCACTTTCGCGTGCAACAGCGACTGCGTTCACTGTGCTTCCGCAGGTAAGCCGGCTTTTCCAGATGAAGTGGACACTGCAGGCGCGATGCATATTGTAGACCAAGTATATGATTTCGGGGCAACTTTCTTCGGGATTAGCGGCGGAGAACCACTCCTGCGCAAAGACCTATTTGACATAGTACACTACGCTAAAAAAATCGGCTTAAACGCCAGCATCATAACCGACGGGCGTCTCCTTGACGACAAAGCCTTTGAGAACATCGTTAAGAACGAAGTTAAGGTGTCGATAAGCATTGATGGCGCAGAAGCAACGAATGATCTGATTCGTGGAAAAGGGGCGCATGAAAAAGCTGTTTCCGCGATTGAACGGCTTTCAACCGCAGGACTGCTAAACTGCCTTGTTTACACGTTTGCTAATGTTAACGGAGCAGGCACAAACGTTAACGCTGATGATTTTACGCACGTGCTTGACTTGGCGGAGAAATACAACGCGCGATGGGTCATCTACCACGGGTTCATTCCCTACAGCCGAGACAAAAACAGCCTTAAAGCAGGTCCTTCACCACAACAGTATGAATGGGCTTGGAACAAGCTCTACGATTTGCACGCAAAGTACAAGGGGAAACCTGAAATCAACGTTTACTGCCCCTTCTTCGCGCGTATAGCTAAGCAGCGGGGGCTACCCGATTTTGACGACTGGTTTAATCACTTTTTTTTGGGCAGGTGCTTCTTCGGCAGGTTCATGAGCATCGCGGAAAACGGAGACGCCATACCCTGCAGCTTCAACGACGTACACAGATTCGGGAACGTCAAAGACAAACCGCTCAAGGCGATTTGGGCTGAGCTTCAGAGTTCCGATTTCTTCTCGGCAGTTAGGGACAAAAGCAACATTAAAGGCAAATGCGGAGTCTGCGAGTACCGCGAAATATGCGGTGGATGCCGTACCGCGGCAGAGTTCTATACGGGTGATGTCTTTGGGTCTGATCCGAGATGTGCTTATGTGCCTAAGGTCCTGCGTGAGCGCTAGCAACCCGCTTATAGTATGGTGACCTTGGCTTCAGAAATCTGTTCGTTGGCTTTCAAGGCTTGAACTAGAGCGGTTATCACTTGGGCTTCTCCACGGGCCACAATGATCTCGACACAGTCGCCTTCCTGGATATGGGTGTGGAGAAACGTTAGGACCACGGGTCCAAAGTTGTGCTGGACGTCTGTTATCTGGTTTCTCTTAGCTTCCCGCTGGTAAACAATAGTTATGATAGCGGTTATTCTTCCTTGAAGCTCGCCGAGCCGTCTGCTTTCGGACATGTAGGCTCTTAAGGCTTGTCGGATTATTTCGGATCTATTCGCGAAGCCTTGTTCTTTGGCGTATTGGTCTACTTTTTCTAGTAGGTTTTTTGGGATGGAGAGGCTTACGATGCTCATGGTTATTAAGAACTAGGCTTTCAACATA
>CAZZLA010000262.1:0-1669 GCA_964655035.1 uncultured Candidatus Bathyarchaeia archaeon
CGAGTTGTCGCCTCGAGACACCCAGATTTGCGTTGCCCCTGACTGGTCAGGCATGTTTTGTCCGTACTGTACTATGTTGAACAAGGATTCGGTTGCGTTTTTCCCCGAGATTTGCGCTGGGTCGTCTGCTGGTCCAACGATTGTGAAGAAGTTGTAGGCTATGATTTTCCTGTTCACGCCGTAACCTCCTTCTAAAAAGTTTAGTTCTACCGAAGGCGCGTGGACGAGAACGACGTCAGCATCGCCGCTCTCAGCTTGTTGGATGGCTATGCCTGTTCCCACGGCTGTTATGCTTAGGTCAACGTTATGTGTTGCTTCGTAGTCCGCCTCTATTGCATCAAGTAAATCAGTGTCGTCGAGGCTTGTGGTTGTAGAGATGAAAAGCCTGCGTTTTGAAAAGGAGTTGAAGTAAACGAGAGTTCCTGCGACCACTATTATTGTTGCTAATACTGCGACTATAAGCAGTTTTTGCCATGCTTGCATGTTCAGACACCGTTATGTTTTATCGTTCATAACGATTAACCTTATAACTCTTACGCACAATAGCTCTAGACAAGAATGCTCACCCAAAACAAACACAAGCCCTCCTGCAAAGTATGGATAGAATACAAAGGAATGCCTGTTCTGGGCAAAGGCGGCGCCGAAATTCTAAAAGCCATAGCAAACGAGCAATCCATCTCAAAAGCCGCCAAAACACTCAACATGTCTTACCGCTACGTATGGAACTACCTGCAAAAAATCCAAAAAACCATCGAAGCACCCGTCGTGAAAACATACAAGGGCGGCAAAACAGGAGGTGGCGGCGCAAAACTAACCGCGCTGGGGCAAAGCTTGATTGAAGAGTACCAGCGTGTGGCGGGCTTCATGAGTGAGGTTCTTGCAGACCACGAATATTGGGAGGTGTTAAGACTGAAAATCAGCGCACGAAATCAACTGAAAGGGAAAGTAGTTTCTATTGAAAAAGACGGGATAACTGCAAAAGTCAAAGTTGAAATAAAAGCCCCCGCAATGGTCACTGCAGTAATAACAAAAGAAGCCATTGAAGACCTAGGCATAAAAGTAGGCGACGAAGTAAACGCCGTCATCAAATCAACAGAAGTAATGATATCCAAATAGCCTGCTGTTTTCCCTTTTTACTCCACTACATAACGATAGACGATATGCTCGCCCGCTGTTGCACTTTTCCTAATTATTCTCAGCATGTCACCGGGTCTGGCACCTATAGCTTTCACAGCAGGGTCGGTTGCTTTTATCTGTGGCATCTGGTACGGCTGAATCTTGTACTGGGCAAGAATCTGGCTTTTTTCCTTTTCAGTTAGAATCTCATGTTTAGGAACCAAAGCGTGCTCAAAAATTTCGAACACAGGAAAAGACTTGGGCAGAAGCTCCACTTTTCTCTTTCTAGCACCTTGCTTAGCCGCGTGGGTGAACCGCCCCTCGGTAGTTACGATGGCGCGTTCCAGCTTTTTCTCTTTCAACAATTTGTACAAAGAGTTCATCAAAGCAATGCCCACAGTTACCTCGTTAAGAATACACCAGACTAAGGCTTTCTCTTTATCTTTGGGGATGTTGACTATGTAGGCGTAAGCGCCTTCATGTTTTTCTTTTTTTATCAGTTTGTATTTTCTGAGTTTGATTAGAACCTCAGCCTTGCGTTCCTCTATAGTTT
>CAZZLA010000263.1:0-1660 GCA_964655035.1 uncultured Candidatus Bathyarchaeia archaeon
TTGGCTTTTTTAGCCAAACAGGGCACCTAAACCTTCGAGCGCTGCATCTTCTTTGGCTTTTTCATCTTCCGCTTTCTTCTTCTTGTCCTCTTCTTTCGGCTTTTCCTCAGCGGCTGGCGTAGCTGCCGGTGCAGGCGCTGCAGCCATCATTGTTGGCGCAGCTTTGATCGCCTCATCAATGTCAACTTCGCTTAAGGAAGCTACAAGAGCTTTCACTTGTACTGCGTCAACGGTTATTCCTGTCGCTTTCAAGACGCTTGTTACGGTTTCCTCGTTAATTTCTTTCCCTGCCTTATGAAGGAGCATCGCGGCGTAAACGTTTTCCATATTTTTCACCTCTTCATCCAACTATTTTAACTTTTTCAGTTAATACAGCCCTTTTCCCTAAAAGGAGAAGAGCTAATACTTAAACCTAGGCGTTGCATACGGCGTTTTTGTTGCCGTTTAGATGAATGCCCAATGGTTTAAGAACCTTTCGTCGCTCATACGACTTGGTTTTTTGCGAAGTAAGCATAAAAACCTGCCGGATGCTTCTCAACAAGCTCCACATTCAATTCTGCCTTTCGGAAAGTGGAGTCACCCAGCGCAGTTTAGTTCTCAGAGCTTTAAAGAAGTTTCTCGCGAAAAATTTTCGGGTTTCCTCCGCAAAAATCACAATTAATGCAAGTGAAGCCAAAAACGCCCAGTCCCAAACGCCAAGTGCTGTTGTCCCGAAGAAAGATTGCATAAAGGGAATATAAATCAAGAAGGCCAAAATAGAAAGTTGCGCCGCAATGCCCAATACTATCCATTTGTTCGCTGAAAGTTTCGCCTTGAAAACGGATACTTTGCTGGTTCTACAAGTGATTACGTTGCCCACTTGAGCCACAACTATACCTGCAAAAGTCATCGTGACACCTTTGATGTAAACTAGACTGTCCGACGGCAAAGCTGTTCCAAACTGCCATCCACCAGCCATCCACGTACTTAAGCAGCCATACATGGCTCCAACGGCTATGATAACGCCAATGTAAAAAGAACGGAAGAAAACTTTGCTGGTGAACAGTCTCTCTTTGAGGCTTCTAGGTGGTTCTTGCATGATGCCTGATTCTGGTGGTTCACGGCTGAGAGCCAGCGAGGGAATTACGTCGATGGCAAGGTCTATGGCTAAAACTTGAACCACAAGCAAAGGCAAGGGGATCCCCAATGAAGCGTAAAGCATGTAAGGTATCAACTCAGCCCAGTTGTGCGAGAAAACGTACACGATAAACTTCCGTATGTTCTCATAAATCGCTCGACCAGACTCCACAGCTTTAACAATCGACTCAAAACTATCATCAAGCAAAACAATGTCAGCAGCCTCACGCGCTACATCCGTTCCAGAAGCGCCCATCGCCACGCCGATATCCGCTTCCTTCAAAGATGGAGCATCATTGGCGCCGTCTCCAGTGACTGCCACGACTTCGCCGCTTTCTTTTACAACCTTAACAATGCGGAGTTTCTGTTCTGGAGAAACCCGGGCGAAAATCACGTTGCCCCTTTCCACCGCGTTTACAATCGCTGTGTCATCCAACGCGTCTAGGTCTACTCCGCGAACGATGTTGCAGCATTCCGCGTTAACTATGCCGACTTCACGGGCTACAACCTGCGCTGTTGGACCGTAATCGCCGGTGATTATCAC
>CAZZLA010000264.1:0-1648 GCA_964655035.1 uncultured Candidatus Bathyarchaeia archaeon
GCTCCCGTCAGCATTGAAAATCCGCATCTTCACATCCGCCACCTCCGAGTTTGACACGAAGAGAATGCCGTCTGCGCCAACCGAGAACCGCCGCGTACAAAGCTTCAGCGCCAACTCAGATGCTTCCGCGTCGCTTATTCTTCCGTCGCGGTTGCCGATTACGACGTAGTCGTTGCCTAAGCCGTGCATCTTCCAAAACTTCATCGTCAACACTCTGCCATTCGCTGCCCAGACATCAAATCGTCAAGCGTCTCGCGCGTCCTGACCAGGGTGTACTTGCCGTTTTTGACCAGAACTTCTGCTGCTCTGGGTCTGGCGTTGTACTGTGAACTCATGGAGTAGCCGTATGCGCCAGCGTTCAGAACCGCCAGCAAGTCGCCTTCCTGAATCCGTGGCAGCCGCCTTTCCTTAGCCAGCACATCGCCTGACTCGCAGACCGGCCCAACAACATCATAGGTTTCTTCATCTGGGGAGCCCAGCCTATTCGCGACGAGCATCTGGTGGTAGGAGCCGTACATTGTTGGCCTTACCAGCGTGTTGAATCCGGCGTCTGCTCCGATGAAGTTCTTGAAAGGCGTAACCTTCACCGTGTTCACGCGGGTCAGCAGGATGCTTGCGTCGCAGACTATGTAGCGTCCAGGCTCCACACAGAAGAACGGTTCTCCGAGGTTGTACTCGGCGGTCTTGCGTTTGAACAGGGACAGCACCTCCTCTGAGAAACGAGCCAAGTCTAACTCTTGCTCTTCTGGCTTGTAGGGCACTCCGAGTCCGCCGCCCACGTCCACAAACTCGAAGTTTACTCCGATTTCGTCGCGTCCCTTTTTGGCTACGCTAAGCAGCTTGTCAAGCGCCAGCAGGAACGGTTCAACGTTGAGAACGCCTGAGCCCATGTGCATGTGTATGCCGAACCTTTCCACGCCTGCCTTTTTGGCTTTCTTGTACGCTTTTACCGCGTCGGTTTCCCACAGCCCAAACTTCGTGTTTTTGCCCGCGGTGATGCAGTGGTCATGATGCCCAGCGCCTATCTCGGGGTTAACCCTGACCGACAGGACGTTGGGCACCAAGATTTTCAGCAGCCTGTCCAGCTGCGATAGGGAGTCCACGTTCACGGTTACGTTGGAGTCTGCAAGGAACTTCAGCTCGTCGTTTCTGACGCTGGTTCCCGTGAACAATATGCGTTCTGCTGGAAAGCCAGTGGCTAAGGCCATGGATACTTCGCCGGGGCTGACGGCGTCTAAATGTGCGCCTTCGGTTTCCAAGATTTTCAGCACCGACAGGTTCGAGTTTGCCTTCGCAGCGTAGTAGACGCGGATTTTTTCGTAGTTGCTGGTCAACTCGTTGTGGAGGCGCTCATAGTTTTCTCTGATTCGGCTTTCGCTTACCACGTACAAGGGCGTGTCGAATTGCTCCGCTAACTCTGTGGCTGAAACGCCGTCGAAATAAAGCGTTCCGTTTCTGTTCTCTAATGGCTTCTGAAGTTGTCTCACCATAACGGTCACCTCTTTAAAGCGGATTAGTGCAGCGTTTTAGGCAATTCCTTTCGTCACCATGAGTTCAGCGCTGAGGATACCTGCTCCTGCGGCTCCACGGATGGTGTTGTGCCCCAAGCACAGGTACTTCATGGTCATTATCGGGTCTTTTCGGATTC
>CAZZLA010000265.1:0-1645 GCA_964655035.1 uncultured Candidatus Bathyarchaeia archaeon
TCCAGGCTGCCCGTGCGTTGAGCCGACGTCGCCTTACATGAAGTACAAGTACGGCTTTGAAGTGGGTCCAGGAAGACGCGTAGCCATGGAGATAAAACGCGCCGTGAAAGAGGGACGGCTTGCGGAAGTGGTAACGTGATAACAAGCAAAGACTCTGCCGAAATGCTGGAAAACTACGATTTGGACAAGCTAGCAGTAGGCACGTTGGGTTCGCATTCTGCCCTGAACATTTTCAAGGGCGCTAGGGAGGAAGGCTTCCGAACTGTGTGCGTTTGCACCGAGAAAAACGCCATACTCTACAAAAAGTTCCCTTTGGCGGACGAGATAATCATCGTCAAAGACTTTACCGAACTGCTCAGCGAGGCACTTCAGGAGAAACTGCGACGCCTAAACGTCGTCTTGATTCCTCACGGCTCGTTCACGGCTTATCTGAGCACCGAGCAGTTAACCAGCAGTCTCTACGTGCCGATGTTCGGAAACCGCCAGCTGCTTCATTGGGAAGCCAACCGCGAAGAGCAGGCGGAGTGGCTGCGCAAGGCTGGTCTCCGTTTGCCTGCAACCTTCAAATCGCCAGATGAGATTGACCGCTTGATAATCGCCAAGCTGCCTGGAGCGAAAGGCGGCAGAGGCTACTTCTTGGCTAATTCGCCCTCGTCTTTCCGCAAGAAATTCAAGGAAATGGTGGAGCGCGGCTTGCTTCGCGAGGAAGACGTGGACAAGGTGCATCTGCAGGAGTACGCTTTGGGCGTGAACGTTTACCCCAGCTACTTTAGTTCAATTATCAAAGACGATGTCGAGTTTTTGGCGGTGGACAGGCGTTACGAGTCTGCGGTGGACGCCATTGGCAAGATTCCCGCAAGCGAACAGCTGGAGATAGATGTGAACCCGACCTATACTATCGTGGGCAATTTTCCCATAGTGCTCCGCGAATCGCTGCTTCCCGAACTCATACGGATGGGCGACAGCGTCCACAAAAAAGCGCAGGAACTGGCGCCGCCAGGAATCATCGGCCCATTCTGCTTGGAAACGGTAATCACGGATGACTTGAAGATTTACACGTTTGAGATTTCGGCTCGCATCGTGGCGGGAACCAACATCGGCATCGGCACTTCTCCTTACGCTTACTTGCGGTACGGTGCGGACATGTACATGGGCAGGCGCATAGCGCTGGAGCTGAAAGAAGCCCGAGAACAAGGCAGACTCCAGGAAGTGTTGGCGTAAGAGAATGGAACACTGCTTGTGAAGTTATAGAAGTTAACTATAGTATTTTTCTCCATAGGGAATAAAAGGGAACACTAAGCTTTGCTTGTTAGGGGAGAAGGTTGGCTGCAAAAGAAGAACTCTACAGTTGGTTATTCGTCAATACAATTCCCTTATTGTATGAGGAGAAAAAAATTGAACGCCAGAGCAAAATAGAAACTTGGCTGAACCTCTACCAGATTACCCGAGAACTGAACATACAAAAACCAGAAAACAACGGCACAAACGCACCGATAAACTACGTAATCTAAGAAAGGCAAACTTGCACTATGCGGTTGAAATTCTCGCGCGTTCTATCCTTCTTGTAAAGCCTAAGCTGACAGATTATTTCTTCTCGTTTCCTCTCGCCGAACACCTCAGCTATCGCTCTTGACACAGCGCCGCC
>CAZZLA010000266.1:0-1621 GCA_964655035.1 uncultured Candidatus Bathyarchaeia archaeon
CGCTAGGGTACTTCTGCATCAGCGCTTTAATTCCCGGGATCAAGCCAGTTAACTCTTTCTTAGCCAGAAAATCCATGGTTTTCTTGCCCAAATCCACGCCTTTCGCCGCAAGAAACAGCTGTGAGGTCACACCGCCAACAACGACGGAATCCGCGATACCGTTGCCCAACACGAACTTGCTGATTTCCAACGAATCATCGGCTTTTGCACCACCCATCACGTAAGCGCACGGTTTCTCAGGAGTCTCCAATGCACGCGAAAGCGATTTCAGCTCACGTTCCATAATTCTGCCTGCAGCGGAGGGCAGCACTGCGGTGAAGCCTATTATCGAAACGTGCGCTCTGTGAGCCGCCGCAAAAGCATCGTTAACAAATACATCCGATAGTGGCGCAAGGTTCTGCACGAGCGGGGTTTTGGCGTGTTCTTCTGGTGTGCCTTTCTTGGTTTCTCCGTCGAAGCCTCTGACGTTGCCTAAGACTATAACTTCGCCGCTTTGTAGGTTTTTGATGGCAGCTTGTGCTTTTTCGCCGTAAATGTCGTCGACGTATTTGACTGGGCACTTTAAAATCTTGCTGAGAATCTCGGCGTGCTGCTTCAACGGCGTGAAGTCTGCGTCGCCTTTTCTTCCCTGATGTGCTAGAATCACGACTTTGGCGCCTTTTTCGGCAAGTTCTTTGATGGTTGTTTCTGCGTGCGCTCTGATGCGTACGTCGCTTGTGACTTTTTTGGTTTCAGGATCAATCTCTGAGTTGAAGTCTACTCTGACTAGGACTACTTTGTTTTTTACGTTAAAATCGTCTAATGTTAGGTATTTTGCCATGTTTTCCACTCTCTGTTTTCAAAAAGAAAAGGATGGGGAAAGGGTTTTTAAAGTTTCAGCATCTGAGCGTTTAGAGCCCTGCTTTTTTGCCTACCAACTCGATGAACTCAACCATGCGGTTGCTGAAGCCCCATTCGTTGTCGTACCACGCTAGGACCTTTACGAAGTTGCTTTTGTCGCCCATAACCATCGTTGCCTGAGAGTCGAAGATTGCGGAGCATGTGGTGTGGAGTACGTCTGATGAGACGATTGGGTCTTCTGTGTAGTCCATTATGCCTTTCAATGGTCCTTCTGAGGCTTTTTTCATTGCGGCGTTGATTTCTTCTGCGGTGACATCTTTGCCGAGTATGGCTGTTAGGTCTACGATGGAAACGTCTGGTGTTGGTACACGCAGTGCCATGCCGTTCATTTTTCCACTACACGATGGCAAGACTAGGCCGATTGCTCTTGCTGCGCCTGTGCTTGTTGGGATTATGTTGACCGCGGCGGCTCTTGCTCTGCGCAGGTCTTTGTGGACGAGGTCTTGCACTTTCTGGTCGTTTGTGTATGAGTGGGTTGTAGTCATGAATGCTTTTTCAAGGCCGAAGTTGTCAGCTAAGACTTTTGTCACTGGCGCTAGGCAGTTGGTTGTGCATGAGGCGTTGCTGAGGAGGTTGTGGTTTGTTGGGTCGTATTTTTCGTGGTTTACTCCTAGGACTATGGTTACGTCTGGGTCTGGGGATGGTGCGCTGATAAGGACTTTTTTGGCTCCTGCCTGCAAGTGTTTTGAGGCGGCTTCGCGTTTAGTGAACAGCCCTGTTG
>CAZZLA010000267.1:0-1620 GCA_964655035.1 uncultured Candidatus Bathyarchaeia archaeon
CCAGCAACATCGAAGTCTTGTCTCCCGGCACCCCGCCTATGCTGTGTTTGTCGAGTATGGGTGCTTCGCCGAAGTCGAGTGTTTTGCCGGTTTCGACCATGGCTCGGGATAGGGCTTCGTTTTCGCCCATGCTTAGGCCGTAGATTTTGAGGGCGGTGAGGAAGGCGGCGATTTCGACTTCGCTCAGGTGTCTTTCTACCACGTCTTTGACTATGGTTACCATGTCGTGTTGGCGGAGTCTTTCGCCGCGTAGTTTTGCCCTGACGTGCCTGAGGGATTCGGGAAGTTGAGCCAGCTGCACGTTTACGGTTTCGTCGGTTTTTAACTCGAGTGTTTCTGAGATTTCTTCGTAGAGTCCTATGCGGTTTTTGGGGAAGTGGGCGGCGAGGTTGGCTATGGCGATTATCTGTTGTTCGCAGTATGTGATGCGTATTCTGTCTGAGGAGTGTACGCCTAGCAGGCTTGCGGTTTCCTCGCTTAATATGGCGATTCTTCTTCCGCCAGCGGTGATGTTTAAAACTTCAGCGGTAAGCTCCATGTGAGTTCACACTGTTAGAGTAGGTGAGGGAATAGTTAAAGATTTTAAGCAAAGCGCCATGATAGTAACGAGAGGAAGCCGATTTTGAAGTACTTGGATTTCGTGGATTTAAGTTACAAGTCTGTGGAAACAGACTTAATCTGCACGTTTTATGTGGAGCCAGAAGGCATCAGCCTTAAAGAAGCGGCTGGCGGAGTTGCTGCTGAAAGCTCCATTGGCACGTGGACGGAACTTACAACTGAGGAGCCTTACGTGGAGAAGCTTGCAGCGCATGTTTTCAGCATTGAGGGCAATGTGGTTAAGATTGCGTATCCTGTGGAGCTTTTTGAGGGTGGAAACATGCCTAACATCTTGAGCAGCGTGGCGGGAAACGTTTTCGGGTTGAAGGCGCTGAAGAATCTGCGATTTAACGACGTTGAGTTTCCCGCTGAACTCTTGCAGAGCTTTAGAGGTCCAAGGTTCGGCGTTGAGGGCATTCGTAAGTTGCTTAGGGTTTCTGAGCGTCCGTTTGTGGGTGCGATAATTAAGCCGAAGTTGGGCTTGAAAACGGTTGACCATGCGCAGGTGGCTTATGAAGCTTGGGCTGGTGGCTGCGACGTGGTTAAGGATGATGAGAACTTGAGTAGTCAGCGGTTTAATCCTTTTGAGGAGCGTGTGGTGAAGACTTTGGAGAGCAGGGACAGGGCGGAAGCGGAAACTGGCGAGCGCAAAATGTACATGGTTAACGTGACGGCGGAAACCGAAACCATGGTGAAACGAGCTGAGTACGTGTTGGCGCATGGCGGAGAATACGTTATGGTGGATATTCTCACGTGCGGTTTTTCGGCGTTGCAGACGTTGCGGGATCAAGATTTCAAGCTGGTGGTTCATGCGCACAGGGCAGGTCACGCTGCGTTCACCAAGAACCTAAAGCACGGGATAGCCATGCGTGTGATAGCGAAGGTGGCGAGGGTCATAGGCGTTGACCAGCTTCATGTGGGCACTGTGGTGGGAAAAATGTCTGAAACCAAGCAGGAAGTGCTGGAGAACATTGAAGCCTGCAAGATGCCTATGGGCGGGTTGAAGCCTGTTTTGCCTGTTGC
>CAZZLA010000268.1:0-1613 GCA_964655035.1 uncultured Candidatus Bathyarchaeia archaeon
CAATTTTCAAAACGTCGTGCAGAAATCTTTCCAGTAAGCGATGCTTGCGAACAGTCTTTTCGGCGATTCTTTGGCCATCGCTGGTAAGGGTTGTTCCGTGATAGGGGCAGTGTTCAATGTAGCCTTTTTCAGCTAGTTTTTTCAGCATTTCGGTTACGCTGGCTGGAGCGACTTTTAGTGTTCGGGAGATTTCTGTGGTGCTTACTGTTTTTCCGTTTTGCGAGAGATCGTAAATTGCTTTGAGGTAATCTTCCACACTTCTTCGTGCCATGTTAACCCACCTTATTTTTAGGCACACCTAAATTATTGGGGTGGCAAGCACACTAATAAACTTTTAGGCACACCTAAAAAATAGCATCAATCAAAATCCACACAACACCGAAGTCGCGCCCGCTAACAAACCCCCTATCAAACAGACAAAGCTTCCAGTAACGGCTAAATACAGCCAAAACTATTTTCGGTAATATTAGAAGGGAAGATAAAAATGGAAGACTTCTCAGACCTCGTCCTCAAATTAATAGATGCCAGTCGCAATCACGAAAATTATCGAGACTCAGAGTGCATAAACCTAATAGCCAGTGAAGGACTAAAATCTCCAGCCGTCAAGCAAATGCTCAGCCTCTCCTCAGACTTGGAAGGCAGATACGCCGAAGGCGAAAACGACTTGGAAGGCCATGTCAAAAAACGCTACTACCAAGGTCAAAAGTACATGACGCTCATCGAGAACTGCGCCACAGATCTTATGAAAAAACTGTTCAAATGCAACTGGGGCGACCTGCGACTGGTTTCTGGTACTCACGCGAATCTAGCCACCTTCAAAGGGCTATCTTTGGCAGCGAAGAACAGGAAAATGGTTGTCACCCCGCTGAGCTGCGGCGCGCACATATCGCATGACTACGCGGGTTTGGCCGGCTCGGTTCTCGGGCTTGAGAACATAAATCACGTTTACAGCATTGACGAATTCAACATAGACCCTGATAAGTCCGCCGACGTTATACGCGCTGCTAAACCAGGCATAGTGACGTTCGGAGGAAGCCTATTCCTCTTTCCCCACCCAATCAAAGAGTTGAAAGCAGTCTGCGACGAAGTAGGCGCCTATGTAGCGTACGACGCCTCGCACGTTCTTGGGCTTATCGCGGGCGGCGTCTTCCAAGACCCCTTCAATGAAGGCGCGGACTTCATAACCTCTTCAACCCATAAGACCTTTCCGGGACCGCAGGGCGGCGTTATACTTGGAAACGCCCGGGACAAGCGCACGGAGAAAGCGATAAAATACATCCAGTTCGCCATCTTTCCCTTAAGCACTTCAAACACTCATCTAGGCCGATTGCCAGCCGTTGGCATAGCGGCGTTAGAGATGAAGCTGTTCGGCGCTGAACTGGCGAGGCAGACGGTGAAGAACGCGCAAACGGCTGGGCAGTACCTGTGCGAGAACGGCGTCAAAGTCTTATGCGCCTCGAAAGGTTTCACCAAGTCCCATCAGATAGCCGTTGACGTCTGCGACTTTGGAGGCGGCAAGAAGGTTGCCCAAGATCTTGAAGACGCTGATATAATCTTGAACAAGAACCTACTACCTTACGACAACCAAGATGACCGCGACAACCCCTCAGGCT
>CAZZLA010000269.1:0-1553 GCA_964655035.1 uncultured Candidatus Bathyarchaeia archaeon
ATCGCCAGAAAATGTCGCCTCGCTCATCTGCCTGAAAATCCCACGGAGAAACCAGAACGATGTCGCCTTCTCTGATCCACACCCGCCTTTTCAGCTTGCCTCGAATTCTGCACAGCCGCTCCTTGCCGTCCTGACACTTCACCAGGACCCTTTCAGCGCCCAGCATCTTAACAGCCATGCCCAGCACATCGTTTTCACTCGGCAACACCATCCTTTGGAGGTTTGACTCGTTTTTGACTTTTCTTTTACCCATTTTCTTATACTTCACCTTATTAGGGCGCAATTGGATTGTATAATGATCCCCCAATCAGAACAATCCGGAGAAAAAGCAAACCCCTTGCAGCGAGTAGCTGCTTGACTCTTTCTTTGAGGAATTCCGACCTTTATACATAAACTTGCGTGCCACGGTATATTAGTGTGACTATTGAAAAACCAGTTTTTCCATGTTATTTCAACCATTTTTTGGCGTTTTCCTTTTCTGAAGGGGTTTCAACGTGTTCGCCGTTCTGCCATGTTACTCCATAAATTTTTGAATAAAAAGAATGATGAGGTTAAAGCCTCTTCAGAACAAACGTCCTTATCCTACGGTACTTGTTCAGATACTGGATAATTTTTTTTGACGCTCTAACTATTTGCTTGTCAAAAAGCCTCGACACGACAAGCGCAACGATGAACACGAAGGCGCCTAGGAAGGCAGCCTGAATCGCGTCTATTGTGCCAAAATACAGGACCACAATAAAATAGATTACAGCACTTATCAGAGACATAAGTACTGACCTAACGACAAAATACAGTCTTTGCGTCTGGACAGACTCCACAAGAACAGCCATCATGGCCACTCGTGTCCGCGTAAATTGCAGTTCCGAATCGCCTGATTCATCAGCAAGTACTCTATCGAGGTCTTTTTGCATGGATTGTATCAAAGAGTCTTTATCATCTACACCTGTTTCAGACATCCTCGTTTTCGCCTCTCGTTTAAAGCTATTAGATGAACATTGATGAATAAAACTCATTCTCAAATACATCATAAATAGCAGGCGGATTCACAGTCTCTATGCCACGTGGCTTGCCTAAGCATGATGGCTTCATCTGAAAATGTACGCGTCAGTTGCGTAACTATCCTCAACAGTTGCGTGTCCGCAAATAAACGTGACAATATTTTTATATCTTCTATGAAGACTAGTGAATTAAATTTTCCAGTCCTTCGGTCATGGAGTCCCAATATGAGAAGTAAAGGAGAAGAAATCCGCCACAGATTACCTCGGCTTGTAACGAACTTGATAATGGCAATTATTTTTTGGCTGGTGAGCGTGTTTATTCCGCCGACACTCGCGGGTGTAATTGTTCCAGGGGTTAATATTGAAGCTTCCTTACTCGTTTGGATTCTCACCATACTTGTTTTGGGTATTTTCCTGATACGGGCATTGTCCGATGCTTTAGTGTTAGGTGACGTGTTAACTGACGTTCTAGTGAGAAGGTTAGGTGTTAAAGAGGAGCGGTCTCCTAAGCGGGCAGCAAGAGAGTTCGCCTACATTATAATTATAGTTCTCATA
>CAZZLA010000270.1:0-1506 GCA_964655035.1 uncultured Candidatus Bathyarchaeia archaeon
GGTGCAGAAGCGCCGCGGCAAAATCTTGGACATGACAAACGAAGAGGACATGGTGATTGTCAAAGCGGAAATGCCTGTGTCCGAAAGCTTCGGAATCGCAGACGAGTTGCGCAGCAGCACGCAGGGCAGAGCTTTCTGGGCTACGCAGTTCAGCCGTTGGGCACCAGTTCCAGAGCAGATGCAAGCCGACATCATAAAGCAGATACGTGAACGTAGAGGATTGTCGCCGACACCGCCGAAACCAGAAGATTTCTTTGAAGCAGAATAAACTCCTACCTTTTCTTTTTCCTGTTCTTTTCTTTTGTTTTATTTCAGAAAGCTCGCATGCTGTGAAGAGCGTGGACTCTATCGCGTGGAAAAACTTATACCCCCTTATAGCGCGCGCTCAAGAGTGACTTCCTGTTCAAAGATAGCCCCCCATAATTAGTACGTTGAACTTCCACTTGACCTTTATTCACAACTGTTTATGCCCACCTGTGTTTGCAGAGCATAAGTTAAAGCATATTACCCCTGCTTTTATTAACCGCAAGAATTCTGTAGTTTTGGCGGAATTATGCTTGTGTTATAAGGAGCGTTACCCTTCAAAAGACTGGTCAGTCGGGGGCCTTCTAAAATCTAGGAAAGTTTAATGTGTACAAGTGTGTATTGGTTTTTGATGGGTTATGATAGTTGTTGGGATTTGTGGGAGTCCGCGGCAGCAAGCCACCGAGCATGTTTTGAAGGATGCGTTGATGCTGCTGGAGGGGCAGGGTTTTGAAACCCGGTTTTTCACGGTCAAGGGAAAAAGCATAAACTTTTGCACTCACTGCGACTACTGTTTGGAACACAAAGAATGCGTGTTCAAAGATGACATGCAGGAAGTTTACGCCCTGCTGAAAGAGGCAGACGGAATAATTTTTGCCACGCCCGTGTACAACGGCGGAGTCAGCGCCCAAACCAAAGCCGTCATGGACAGGTGCCGCGCTGCAGTGGCTGACGACCGCAACTTCTTCAAGTACAAGGTTGGCATGGGCATCGCGCTGGGCGGAGACCGCGTTGGCGGGCAGGAAGCCGCCTTGCAGCAGATTCACACTTTCTACATCCTTAACGGCATGGTACCCGTCAGCGGCGGGTTCTTCGGCGCAAACCTCGGCGCTACCTTCTGGACGAAAGACACAGTGGAAGGCGCAAAGCAAGACGAGGAAGGATTCCGAAGCCTGAAGAAAACAGTGAAAAAGTTCGCCGCGTTCCTAAACAAGTACAAGCAGTAATCAAGGGAGAAAATAAACATGACACTAGAAGAAAATAAAGTTAAGAAAAGAAAGGTAGCTTGGGGAATCACAGGCGCTGGCGACAAAATCGCCGAGTTCATAGATACCATGAAGGAAATCCAGACGGAATACGCGGACACAGTGGAGATACAGGTTTTCCTTTCCAAAGCAGCAGACCTCGTCCTAAAGTATTACAGGCTTGAAGACGACTTGAAACAAAACTTCGGCAAAGTCCGAGTTGAGCTTAACTCAAACG